>JAADIC010000018.1:1644-4891 GCA_013151535.1 Alphaproteobacteria bacterium
CCCCGTTTATTGAGAGCAGAGACATGAAATTTTTCGCGGATACCGCCGAAATTGACGAGATAATTGCGCTTGCCGAAACCGGCATGCTTGACGGCGTCACCACCAATCCTTCGCTGATCCTGAAATCCGGCCGCGACATTCTTGAGGTCACGCGCGAGATTTGCGGCATCGTTGACGGCCCTGTCAGCGCCGAAGTCGTGTCGCTGGAGGCTGACGGCATGATCGCCGAGGGTCGCAAGCTGGCCAAGATCGCCGACAATATCGCGATCAAGGTGCCGCTCACTTGGGACGGGCTGAAAGCCTGCAAGACACTGACCGGCGAGGGCAGCATGGTTAACGTCACCCTGTGTTTTTCCGCCAACCAGGCGCTGTTGGCAGCCAAGGCCGGGGCGACCTTCATCTCGCCCTTTATCGGGCGGCTGGATGACATCAATCTTGATGGGCTTGAGCTGATCGCGGACATTCGGACAATCTATGACAATTATGGTTTTCAGACCCAGATTTTGGCGGCCTCGGCGCGCACGGTCAACCACATTTCCGACTGCGCGCTGATCGGCGCCGATGTGGTCACCGCGCCGCCCTCGATCATCCGGAAACTGGCGGATCATGTGCTGACCGCCAAAGGGCTGGAAGGCTTCATGAAAGACTGGGCGAAAACCGGGCAGAATATCCTTTAAGGCCGCGTTGCGGGGGGCAAAGTTTATGAATAAATCAGCGAACGGGCTGGACAAGATGCGCGATCAAATTCTGGCCGAACCGGAAATGATCCTGGCCGATGCCGATGTGATGAAAGCATTGGTCAGCGCCAACGAGCGTGCCATAGGGGAAAACGTCGTCGATTTGCGCGGCGTCGCCATGAACCGGCTGGAGCGGCGTTTTGACCGGCTGGAGGATACCCACCGCAGCGTTATCGCCGCCGCGTATGAAAACCTTGCCGGCACCAAGCAAATTCACCGCGCAGTGCTGGCCATTCTGGAACCACTTGATTTCACCGAGTTTTTGCAAAGCCTGCGTGACGAGGTGGCGTCGATCCTGAAGGTCGATACCATCCGCTTGTGCCTTGAGTCACCAGTTTCCGACAGCAAGGCGCAACAGGCGCTGGCGGCGGAATATGGCGATACGCTGGGCTTTTACGGCCCCGGCTCGATCGAAGAATACCTGACCGACGGGCGCAACATGTCCGCGCGCGACGTCACCCTGCGACAGGTGGCGCATGCCTCAAAAACCCTTTACGGCGACAAGGCCACTTGGGTGCGTTCCGAGGCGTTGCTAAAGCTCGATCTTGGCACCGGCAATCTGCCCGGCCTGCTGGCCATGGGCTCGGAAGATCCGCATATGTTCAGCCCCAATCAGGGCACCGATCTTTTGACCTTTTTTGGCAATACGTTCGAGCGCGCCATGCGCCGCTGGCTTGAGTGATGCTAAGCGCCGGGGCTGAAGATCTGGTTAACGACTGGCTGGCCTCGGTCAAGGGATTGCAAGGCGCAGCAGACAAAACAATCGAGGCCTACCGGCGCGACCTGTCCGGTTTTCTGGGATTTCTGGCAGGCTATCACGGTGATTTGGCAGCGTGCGACAACCTGAAAACCGTCAGTCTGCGCGATATGCGGGCATGGATGGCACGCGAACGCACACGCGGGGTTTCGGCGCGCTCACTGGCGCGGGCCTTGTCTGCCATCAAGGGGTTTTACCGCTGGTTTGGGCAGCGCGACAGCTTTGAACCGACCGCCGTTCTGGCTACCCGCGCCCCCAAATTCCAAGCCAAACTGCCTCGCCCGGTAGCCGTTGACGCGGCGCGCGCCCTGATCGACACGGTTGATCTGCAACATTCCGAACCATGGATCGCTGCGCGTGATGTGGCCGTGGTCACCCTGCTATACGGCTGTGGTTTACGCATATCCGAGGCCCTGTCGCTGCACGTCAAAGACACCCCCTTGGCCGACGTTCTGCGCATACGCGGCAAAGGTGGAAAAATCCGTCTTGTGCCGGTGATCGACGCCGCCAAGCGGGCGGTTGCGGTCTATCAAAAGCTCAACCCGCACAGCGCCACACCCGATGATCTGCTGTTTCGCGGCGCACGCGGTGGCCCGCTGAACCCGCGCCTGATCCAGCGCGTGATGGAACGCGCGCGCCTGCAATTGGGCCTGCCCGCCAGCGCCACACCGCACGCCTTGCGCCATTCCTTCGCCACCCATTTGCTGGCGGCAGGTGGGGATTTGCGCACGATACAGGAGTTGCTGGGCCACGCCTCGCTTTCAACAACGCAGGCCTACACCGCCATAGATCAGGCGCGTCTGATGGAGGTTTACGCGGCGGCACATCCGATGGCGCGGGGCGCTGACTGACCTGTTGGCAAAAGGCGGGTAGTATATTATACCCTTTAGGTAGGATATTATCGGAAAGATGCCGCCAATGCCCATGGTCAAGAAAAGCATATCAATCACAGACCGACAAGCCGACTGGCTCAAAAGCCAGATCGCATCGGGCCATTATGGCAACGAAAGCGAAGTCATTCGTGATTTGATCCGAAGACGGCAAGCTCCAGGTGAATCGGAACAAGAGATTGAACAATTGCGTGCGGCCCTCGACAAGGGCTTGAAAAGCGGCTTCAGCTACCGATCGCTCGATGACATCTGGGAGGAAGCGAGACGAGAAATCCCCGCAAAACATGGCTGATTATCGGTTAAGTAAGGCGGCCCAGATTGATCTGATCGAAATCGCCCATTACGGTGGCGATCAGTATGGACCAAAGCAATCTGAAACCTACCGTGACAAGCTCAGCCAGCGGCTTGAGGATATCTCGGCGGCGCCCATGCAGTTTCCGGCAGTTGAACATGTCCAACCGGGAATTCGGCGCGCCGTTTGTGGTGCGCACCAAGTCTATTTTCACCTCGTTGACGGCGAAGTGGAAATCGTACGAGTTCTTGGCCGACAAGACTTAGCGGTCGCCTTTTAACCCTCTGGGCAATCCCATAATTTTTTTGTAAAATCCCGCCATGACCCCACGCTTCACCGCCCTCTCTGTCCATCTTCTCACCGCCACCGGTGCGGTGTTTGCCATGCTGGCGATGCTGGCGGCGGTCGATCATAACTGGAGCCTGATGTATCTGTGGCTGGTGGTGGCCTTCATCGTTGATGGTATCGACGGGCCCTTGGCGCGCAAATATCAGGTCAAGAAATACGCGCCGGAATATGACGGCGAGATGCTGGATCTTATCATCGACTATCTGACCTATGTCTTCATCCC
>JAADIC010000181.1 GCA_013151535.1 Alphaproteobacteria bacterium
TGAAAGCGGGGTGAAGATCGAAAACACCTCGGACAGTTTCATCGGTTTTCAGATCGCCGGGCCAAAGGCGCGCGATCTGCTGGCGGCTTGCACCTCTGCGGATGTGTCCGATGCTGCGTTCCGGTTTATGGATGTGAAAAAGATCAGCATCGGCATGGTCGACGCAATCGTGCAGCGGGTCAGCTATACGGGTGATCTTGGTTATGAGATTTTCGCAGACCCGAACAGCCAGCGCGCGCTTTACAGCCTTTTGGCCGAAGCGGGCAAGGATTTTGGCCTGCGCCCGTTTGGTATGCGCGCCATGATGAGCCTGCGTCTGGACCGGTTTTTTGGCTCTTGGGGGCGGGAATTCAGCCCGGATTACACGCCCTGTGAAACTGGTTTGGATCGCTTCGTGTCATGGAACAAACCGGTTGATTTCATTGGTAAAACGCCCGCGATGAAGGAGAAGGCGCAGGGGACGGCGCGCAAGTTATGCAGCTTTGAAGTCGATGCAACTGACGCCGATGTGGTGGCGTACGAGCCGATCTGGCTGGCGGGCAAGGTCGTCGGGTTCTGCACCTCGGGCGGCTATTCCCACTATGCGCAAAAATCCATCGCTTTCGGGTTCGTACCAAGTGACAAGGCCAATGCTGGCCTAGAGGTCGAGATTGAAATTCTGGGCGAAATGCGCCGCGCAACTCTGATAACCGCGCCGCTATTCATCCCGTAAAGGTTGCCCTATTTACACGGGCGCGCATAGGCGATGCAGCGCCATTTGCCACCCGAGCGGATGCAGGATTGCCGCCGGTCAACAGCCAGCCCCCAGCTCGCCCATTTGACGCCGAATTTTTCAGTCATGCGGGTCTGCCAGCGCAGGCGGGCCCTGGTCTGGGCGCTAACCTTGAGATTGGCCGCCGTGCGCCCCTCGAACGGCGCCTTGTAAACGCTGGATTTGCAAACCTTGGCCTCGGCCACACCAGCGCTGAACACGCTCAGCGCCGCAACAAGTCCAAGACTGACCATAATTTTAGAGAACATAACGACGCCTTTCGAATTATCACGATTATGTTACCATCCTAAGGGTCAAGCGCGCTGGGTCAAGGGATCGATCCGCAGCACTCATGGCCTGTGACTTCAATACCCCAACATACCAGGTTTCACCTGGGGTCAGGACCCGGTGCAGGGCCGCGCCCGGGCGGTGCATTTATACCTTCCGGACTGGGTGACACAGCGAAAACTTTTGTCGGTCGCATTGTCCCAATCGGCATAGACCGGCCCCAGCGAGGTGGTGACGCGCAGACCCCAACTGATAACAGCGTTATCCTTGGCCACATCTTTATACCGCCCGGTCAGCCAAGCGGCGTTTGAGCCCTGAAAATAGGATTTACGACATTCTTTGGCCGATGCCGCTTGCGCGGCCAGCGTTCCGGTGGCCAGAATGGCGGCCATAAGGATCAGTTTCATCATTCTCTCCGCTGTTGGGTATTCCCGGACTTTAACGAATTTTCCAACGCTGGCAAACCACTCACAGCAACGATCCGCCTATTCAAACTCCATCTGCTCGAACACCCGTCCTGCATTGCGGGTTCCCAACTCCGAAAACGTGTGCATGCCCGCATAAATGCCCTGATCGACATAATAAGACCCGGCCAGATCACCGCCCGCATCCATATAGTCGCGGATTTGCTGGCGTAGAAAACGCAAGTAACCGGTGGTGTATTTTGTCACCTGCGCCATATTCGTCGGATGGCCATGGCCGGGGATGACATAGGTCGCGCCCAGCGGGATGAACTTGGTCTCAAAAGTCTCGATCCAGTCAATCACGATGGTGTTCGCAAATATCGGCGGGGTGCGTTCGTGAAAGGCGATATCACCGGCGATAACCAGCTTTTTCTGCGGCAACCAGACCGAGGTATCGCCCGGCGAATGTGCCGCCCCAAAGTTGATTACCTCGATCCGCACACCGCCGATATTCAGGATTTTCTTATCGGTGAAGGTCTCGGTCGGCATCACGATGCGGGTGCCCTCGGCGCGCTCTTTCAGGCGGTTTTGCAGGCTCGCAAGGTTTTGTGGGGCGCGATCCTCAAACTCGGCCGCCGCATCCTCATGCGCCAATATCGCCACCCCCTGATCGGCCCAGTAGGAATTGCCGAGCATGGCATGGCCCTGCCCGTTTTCGTTGATGACCAGCACCACCGGCTGATCGGTGATTTTCTTGATCTCATCATGCAGCGCCTTGGCCAGCAGATAGGCGGCCGAACCGTTTATCACCACGACCCCCGCATCCGTGACGATAAAGCTGAGGTTGTTGTTGTGGCCCGCATTTTCATAGGTCTGGGGCTGGGTCGCACCAATTGCCGTCCAGACGCCGGGCACCACCTCGACCGGCGCATCATAAAGCAGGCTGTCGGGGTATTTATCAGCGATAAAATTACGCGCGGTGGCGGGCTGGGTCATGGCCAGCAGGCCGATGGTTAGAAATAGTCTGGCGAAATGCATGCGATCCCCCGAAGTTTGGATAATATAGTTTGGATAATATTCACGGAATTGAATGTAAAAGCCAAGTCAATTTTACTTCATGCTTAAAATATTTAACTTGCATATATCCAAATCTGTTGTAGCGTTCCCATGATCCGACTCGCATTTATATGAGGTTTCCAATGAAAATCGCCTGCCTTGGAGGCGGCCCCGCGGGCCTTTATTTCGCCATCAGCATGAAGCTGCGCGATCCTGCGCACGAGGTCACGGTATTTGAACGCAACAAGGCCGATGACACGTTCGGCTGGGGTGTGGTGCTGTCGGATGATGCGCTGAATAATCTGACGGTGAACGATGCGAAATCCGCCGCCATGATCCGCGAAAACTTCGCTTATTGGGACGATATCGCGCTGGTGCATCAGGATGTGCGCACGGTTTCGGGTGGCCATGGTTTTGCCGGAATTGGCCGGATGAAAATGCTGCTGATCCTGCAGGAACGCTGCCGCGAGTTGGGCGTCGATCTGCGGTTTTCCACCGATTATGGTGATGTCGACGGGCTGAAGAAAGATTACGATCTTGTGGTGGCGGCGGATGGTATCAATTCGGCTGTGCGCCACAAATACGCCGATGAGTTCAAGCCTGATATTGACGTGCGCCTGTGCAAATTCATCTGGCTCGGCACCCATCAAAAATTCGACGACGCCTTCACCTTTATCTTCGAGAAAACCAAATTCGGCTGGATGTGGATCCACGCCTATCAGTTCGATGATGAAATGGCGA
>JAADIC010000038.1 GCA_013151535.1 Alphaproteobacteria bacterium
TCTTATGAGGCCTGACACACGACCGGTACCGATTGAACACCAATAATGATCAGGAATCTTCTTGCAAAAACGGGAGCATCCACACATGATGTTTACTCTCGCATTCTCACCCCGAACGTTATTTATTGCCGTGCTTACGGGCGCCGGTGGAGCATCGCTTCGACGGACAGTAGCTTGAAAGTAGGGCTTGATACTCCCAGAAATTCCAGCTTGGTATCCTGGATCATCAACTATGTATTCCTCAACCAGCCCCGACGGTAGTTCACGAAGAAATCGGTCGTTTGGTTGAACTGGCAATGATATATCGAAAGTTAGTAGCTTCTTTCCGGTCACTAGCCCCTTTACACCGTCTTTTTGGCCTGATCCGTCAGCTTTCAAAAACGAAAGCGTTTCAGTCATCATATTCTCAATCACGTAGTTTCCTCCATTTTCAATGTCCATATCACAGTATGATTCCATTAGGTTTTTCGCGCGTGTCCCAATGACAGCACCACCGGATTCTTCCCATTTTCCCCTATCTTGTGGTTTAGGGAAATTAGTACCATCGCCTCTGAGAATGCAGTCTTTCTCCACCGCCCGCCTCTGAATCGATGAAGTGAACATTCTAATGAGGCTTGTCGATTCTGAAATAGCCTTTTCTCTAACAGGCTTTGGATACTTGGGAAGTTCTTTTTCAACGAAGACGAAGAATTCGGAAACCTTGATCTTTCTGTATCGCGAAATCGTGTCCCAATAAACGTCAACGGGGGAACCGGAATACGCGATACCACCATAGTGGATTGGCTTCCCTCGAAAACTCTCGATTTCGACTGGCCCGTCTTTTCCGATGAAATGCCATTTATAAAACCACTCGTTATCCATCCGAGTAAGTTCTTGTTGGATGGCGAGTTCCAGTTTCTGGCCTATAATTGTGTGTGTCATCATTCCGCAGTAATTAACCATAGTTGGTGACAACGTCACTATTTTTGTTCACGGTCTCTCCGAGAATAATGACTATAACCAAGCCCCGTGCGACACGTCGCGCAAGTTTCAGTCTTCAATCGCCTGACCTCTCCACAAAGGGCAGCGCCCGACCGCGGGTGGGCGTGTATCCGGTTTCAGGATAGCACTTTATGGTGCGGCCTACTGCCGACCTTTCAATCCTCGATACGTTGCAAAAGCGCCCGCCCAGGGGGCGGTTGGGCGCTGCCCGGCGGCACTGCGTGCCTTGATTCCGGGCTTAAGCAAACAAAAAAGCCCCCCGCAAAGCGGAGGGCTTCCTAATTCTCGAAACCGGTTACTTACAGACCAGTGCTCACATCAATCGTGTTGCCTTCTTCAAGCGTCACATAGGCCTTCTTAACGTCTTTACGACGACCCTTGCGGCCCTTGAAAATCTTGACTTTGCCTTTGGTGATCGACGTATTGACCGCCTTCACCTTGACACCGAACAACCCTTCGACCGCTTCTTTGATCTGGGGTTTGTTGGCTTCAATGGCGACCTCGAACACAACGGCGTTGTGCTCGGATGCCATTGTGGCTTTTTCGGTGATGATCGGCTTACGAATGATATCGTAAAGTTCAGCTTTTACACTCATTTCAAACGAGCCTCCAAGGCTTCAAGACCGGCTTTGGTCAGAACCAGCGTGTCGCGGCGCAGGATGTCATAAACATTGGCACCCATGCTTGGCAGCACATCAACGCTGTCGATGTTACGCGCCGCCAGTGCAAAGTTTTCGTTCACCTCAACACCGTCGATGACCAGCGTACGCTTCCAACCAAGGTCCTTGATGGCTTTTGCCAGCACGGCGGTTTTTGCGTCCTTAAGATCGGCAACATCCAGAATGACCAGTTCACCCGCAGCAACTTTGGCGCTAAGAGCGTGCTTAAGGCCGAGTTTGCGGAACTTCTTGGTCAGATCGTGGGCATGGCTGCGAGGGGTTGGACCCTTGTAAACACCACCACCGCGAAAGATCGGCGCCGAGCGGGCACCGTGGCGTGCGCCACCCGTGCCTTTTTGGCGATAGATCTTCTTGGTCGAATAGCTAACCTCGGAACGGGTTTTCACCTTGTGCGTGCCAGCCTGACGTTTCGCCAGTTGGTAGCGCACCATCCGGTGCAGAATGTCTGCACGCGGCGTGAGGCCAAAAATCTCGTCAGACAGTTCTACTGAACCGGCCTTCTTGGCGTCAAGTTTGATTGCGTCGAATTTCATGATTCAGCACCTTCCGCCGGTGTTTCAACAGGAGCTTGAGGCACAACTTGAGCCGAGCGCAAAGCCGCAGGAAAAGGCAGACCTTCAGGGGCCTTCTTTTTCACTGAATCCTTAACAGTCACCCAACCACCTTTGGAGCCGGGAACCGCGCCTTTAATCATGATAAGTCCACGATCAATGTCGGTGCGCACAACTTCAAGATTTTGCGTGGTGACACGGGCAGAACCCATGTGACCAGCCATTTTCTTGCCTTTGAACACTTTACCCGGTTCCTGACACTGGCCAGTTGAACCGTGCGAGCGGTGGCTGACCGAAACACCGTGTGTCGCGCGCAGGCCTTTGAAGTTGTGACGCTTCATCGCCCCGGCAAAGCCTTTACCGATGCTTGTGCCTGCTACGTCCACTTTCTGACCTTCCAGAAAGTGGTTGGCGGTGATTTCTTCACCCACGGCGATCAGGTTTTCAGGAGAGACCCGAAATTCCGCGATCTTGCGCTTGGGTTCAACCTTGGCCGATGCAAAATGCCCGCGCATCGCGGCGGACGTGCGTTTTGCCTTGGCCGAACCGCAGCCAAGCTGAACAGCCGAATAGCCGTCTTTTTCGCCGGTACGTTGGGCAACAACTTGCAGGTTATCCATTTGCAGAACGGTTACAGGGATCTGTTGACCGTCTTCCATGAACAACCGGGTCATGCCCAGTTTCTTCGCTATAATTCCAGAGCGCATGTTATTCAGCCCCCCTTACAACTTGATCTCGACATCCACGCCAGCCGCCAGATCGAGCTTCATCAGCGCGTCTACGGTTTGCGGGGTCGGATCAACGATGTCCAAAAGACGCTTATGCGTCCGGATTTCAAACTGCTCGCGGGCCTTTTTGTTCACATGGGGTGAACGCAGAACCGTGAACTTTTCAATTTTGCGCGGCAGCGGGATCGGGCCGCGCACAGTGGCGCCCGTCCGTTTGGCGGTGTTTACGATTTCGGCGGTGGAAACGTCCAGCACGCGGTAATCGAAGGCTTTAAGCCGGATACGAATTGTTTGACCTTGCATAGGTTTTTGCCCTTCGGCTTTGGGTTGATAGGTAGGCCGGACATTATTGCCCGGCCCACTTCGAACCCAGTGTTTTGGTTACTCGATGATCTTGGACACAACGCCCGAACCAACAGTCCGGCCACCTTCACGGATGGCAAAGCGCAGGCTTTCTTCCATGGCGATAGGGGCAATCAGCTCAACCGAGAATTTCAGGTTGTCGCCCGGCATCACCATTTCTGTGCCTTCTGGCAGTTCAACAGTGCCGGTCACATCCGTTGTCCGGAAGTAAAACTGTGGACGATAGTTCTTGAAGAACGGCGTGTGACGGCCACCCTCTTCCTTGGTCAGGATATAGACCTCGGCTTCAAACTTGGTATGTGGCTTGACCGAACCCGGCTTGACCAGAACCTGACCGCGCTCAACGCCATCACGGTCGATGCCGCGCAGCAGAACGCCGACATTGTCGCCAGCTTCACCGCGATCAAGCAGCTTGCGGAACATTTCAACGCCGGTACAGGTTGTTGTTGTGGTGTCGCGGATGCCGACGATTTCAATGCTGTCACCAACATTGATAACGCCGCGCTCGATACGGCCGGTAACCACAGTACCACGACCAGAGATCGAGAACACGTCTTCGATTGGCATCAGGAAGGGTTTGTCGATGTCGCGCTTGGGCTGTGGGATGTACTCGTCCACGGCCTTCATCAGTTCAGCGATTTTTTCCGAACCGATTTCGTCGTTCTTGCCTTCAAGTGCGGCCAGCGCCGAACCCATGATGATAGGAATATCATCGCCCGGGTAATCGTATTCGTTCAGCAGCTCGCGGATTTCCATTTCCACCAGTTCAAGCAGCTCGTCATCATCGACCTGATCGACCTTGTTCATGAAAACAACCATGTAAGGGATGCCAACCTGACGGCCCAGAAGGATGTGCTCGCGGGTCTGAGGCATAGGGCCATCAGCCGAGGACACAACCAGAATGGCACCATCCATTTGTGCTGCGCCTGTAATCATGTTTTTCACATAATCAGCGTGGCCCGGGCAATCAACGTGGGCATAGTGGCGGTTTTCAGTCTCGTACTCAACGTGAGCAGTGGAGATGGTGATGCCACGGGCTTTTTCTTCCGGCGCGCTGTCGATTGAATCGTAGCTTTGGAAGTCACCGAACTGCTTGGTGATCGCAGCCGTCAGTGTGGTTTTGCCGTGGTCAACATGGCCGATAGTGCCGATGTTAACGTGCGGTTTATTGCGTTCAAACTTTTCTTTTGCCATTGTACTGGCCTCCGTCAAATTCGGTCAGGAGCCTGACCCGTTGTTGCTTGCAGATCAGGCAAATTTCGCCTGGATTTCGTCCGAGATATTCTGTGGGACACTGTCGTAATGCGAGAACTGCATCGTGAAGTTCGCGCGACCCGACGACATGGATCGCAGGGTATTGATATAGCCAAACATGTTGGCCAGCGGAACATTCGCATCAATGGCAATTGCATTGCCGCGCGTGTCCTGCCCCTGAACCATCCCACGACGGGATGTCAGGTCACCGATGATGCCGCCGGTATATTCTTCCGGGGTGACAACTTCGACTTTCATAATGGGTTCCAGCATTTTCGCGCCCGCTTTACGCAGACCCTCACGCATCCCCATCCGTCCGGCGATTTCAAATGCCATGACGCTGCTATCAACGTCATGATATTTGCCGTCGATCAACGCAACTTTGAAGTCGATCACGGGAAAGCCAGCCAGAGGGCCGCTATCCATGACAGACAAGATGCCTTTTTCAACGCCCGGAATGTATTCTTTCGGGATCGAACCACCAACGATCTTGCTTTCAAAGCTGTAGCCTTCGCCCGGCTCTACCGGCGAGATGACCATTTTCACCTCGGCGAACTGACCAGACCCACCGGATTGTTTCTTATGGGTATAAGAAATCTCGGCTTCGTGGCTGATGGTTTCGCGATACGCCACTTGCGGCGCACCGATGTTGGCTTCAACCTTGAATTCACGCTTGAGACGATCCACCAGAATATCGAGGTGAAGTTCGCCCATGCCCTTCATGATGGTCTGACCGCTTTCAAAATCGGTCTCAACCCGGAAGGATGGATCCTCGGCGGCCAGACGGGCCAGACCAGCCGACATCTTTTCCTGATCGGCCTTGGTTTTCGGCTCAACTGCAATCTCGATCACCGGATCGGGGAAGGTCATGGTTTCCAGAACCACCGGATCTTTATCGGAACACAGGGTGTCCCCCGTGGTGGTGTTCTTGAGACCAGCCAGCGCGATGATGTCGCCTGCGAAGGCTTCGCTGATTTCCACGCGGTCGTTGGAGTGCATCATCATCATCCGGCCCACACGCTCTTTCTTCTCTTTAGTCGAGTTGAGCATGGCGTCACCCTTGGTCAGGGTGCCGGAATAGATGCGGGTAAAGGTCAATGTACCCACGAAAGGATCGTTCATGATTTTGAACGCAAGGCCGGAAAACGCCATGTCATCATCGGCGCGGCGCGCGATGTCACGGGTTTCGGTTTCATCACCGGGTTTGAAGCCCATGTAATCGACAACGTCCAGCGGGCTGGGCAAGAAATCAATCACAGCGTTCAGCAGCGGCTGAACACCTTTGTTCTTGAAGGCCGAGCCACACAGGATCGGCACGAATGTCATGGCAATGGTGCCCTTGCGGATCAAACCGCGCAGGGTGTCGACATCAGGCTCAACGCCGTCAAGATAGGCCTCCATGACGTCGTCATCCATCTCAACAGCCATTTCGATCATCTCGGAACGCATGGTGTCGGCCTGATCCTTGAGGCTGTCGCGGATGTCATGGATTTCCCATGTGGCACCCAGATCTTCGCCGACCCAGACCCATTCTTTCATGGTAATCAGATCAACCAGACCCTCAAGCTCGGTTTCAGCCCCGATCGGAAACTGAACCGGCATCGGGTTGCCACCAACGCGGGTGCGGATCATGGTGACGCAATTGGCGAAATCAGCGCCGATCTTGTCCATTTTGTTCACAAAAACGATACGCGGAACCTTGTAGCGGTCAGCCTGACGCCAAACGGTTTCGGTCTGCGGCTCGACACCGGCATTGGCGTCAAGCAAAGCAATCGCGCCATCAAGCACAGCCAGCGAGCGTTCAACTTCAATGGTGAAGTCAACGTGGCCCGGGGTGTCGATGATGTTCATCCGGTGCTTTTTGGTCTGCTCGATATCACCGTCTTCGGTGCGGGCCCAGAATGTGGTGGTCGCCGCCGAAGTGATGGTGATGCCGCGCTCCTGCTCCTGCTCCATCCAGTCCATTGTCGCGGCACCGTCGTGCACTTCGCCAAGGTTGTGGGATTTGCCGGTGTAAAACAGGATACGCTCGGTGCAGGTGGTTTTGCCTGCATCGATATGCGCCATGATCCCGAAGTTACGGTATCGGTCGAGTGGATATTCGCGTGCCATCGTTCTGACTTTCTTACAATCTTACCAGCGGTAATGGCTGAAGGCTTTGTTTGCCTCGGCCATTTTATGTGTGTCTTCGCGTTTCTTGACAGCGGACCCACGGGAGGAAACGGCATCCATCAATTCAGAGGCCAGACGTTCTTCCATGGTGTTTTCGTTGCGCGAGCGCGACGCCTTAATCAACCAGCGAATGGCCAGCGCCTCGCGGCGTTCCGGGCGGACTTCGACAGGTATCTGATAGGTTGCACCACCAACCCGACGCGAGCGTACCTCGACCGACGGTTTGATGTTTTCAAGCGCTTCGTGGAACACTTCGACGGGGGCGCGTTTCAGCTTGCCCTCGACCCGCTCCAGCGCGCCGTAAACGATACGCTCGGCGACGGATTTCTTGCCGTCAAGCATCAGGTTGTTCATGAATTTAGTCAGTATGGTATCACCGTACTTGGCGTCCGGCAGAATAGCACGTTTTTCGGCGCGATGGCGTCTAGACATGAGGGTCTCTCCTTATTTCGGACGCTTGGCGCCGTATTTCGAGCGGCGTTGACGGCGATCTTTCACGCCTTGGGTATCCAGAACACCACGCAGAACGTGATAACGGACACCCGGAAGGTCTTTTACACGACCGCCACGGATCAGAACCACCGAGTGCTCCTGCAAGTTGTGGCTTTCACCCGGGATATAGCTGATGACCTCAAAACCATTGGTCAGGCGCACTTTGGCGACCTTCCGCATGGCCGAGTTCGGCTTTTTCGGTGTGGTTGTATAGACGCGCGTACAGACGCCCCGCTTTTGCGGGCAAGCCTGCAAATGCTGCGACTTCTGACGTTTTACTTTTGGTTGCCGCGGTTTGCGGATCAACTGTTGTATTGTTGGCATTCGGACGTCCCCGTATAACCCATTTCTAATTCGTCTTTACGCATGGCCATGGACCAACGCATTTAACCCGCCAGCGCCCCCTAATTTTCTTCGGGAAGCGCCGCGGTAAAATTCCAGAGGATCGAGGCCAAGGCCCGGATCATGACCGCCAATAGTTGGCATTGCACTGCACAAGGCTGTTAACACCTTGGCAAGTAGCGCGCGTAATAGGTTGAGTCGCGGGGGTTGTCAACAGGGGCGGGTGATTAGGTTCGGCATTACCTTGTCGTCCCGCACAGTCACAGGCCGGGCCACGCCCCTCAACTCTCTCTCCTCGCCAACACCCGCTCGCGGTAAAACGTGTAAATCCCCATGCCGATGACAATGGCGCTGCCTGCCAGCATCCAGCCGTCGGGATAATCTTTGAACACAAATATCCCCAGCACAATCGCCCAGATCAGGGCGGTGTAGCGGAACGGCGCGATGAAAGAAATCTCGCCCACCCGCATCACCATGATTGAAAATAAGTACCCCGCAACGATGAACACCGACGCCCCCGCCAGCAACGCGAAGGATCGCCCCGATACCGGCTGCCACTCGCCCGCCAGCGTCATGCCTGCGCCCAGCAGCGTGACTGCCACCGCCGCCGCAAGGGCAACGATCAGCGAGGGCACGCTTTTGCTTAAACGCCGCGTGGTCACGTCGCGCAGAACCACGAAACCCACCGCCACCAGCGTATAAAGCGAATAGATGTTGAACCCCTCGGTGCCGGGGCGCACGATCAGCATCACCCCGATAAAGCCAACCGCAATCGCGATGTATCGCCTTGGCCCGACCTTTTCGCCAAAGAACAGCGCCCCCGCCAGCGTGATCGCCAGTGGCAAGGATTGCAAAATGGCGGTGGCATTGGCAATCGGCATATTAAACAGCGCGATCAGGAAAAACACCGTCGCCCCGACCTCGCCCACCAGACGCAATGCGATGATACCGAGATCACGCCGCGCAATGGATATCCGTTGCGCACCTTGGGACAGCACCAGCCCAAGGATCAGACTGGTGGTCATAATGCCCCGGATCAGCACCGCCTGAAACAGCGGCACATCACCGGCAACGGATTTGATGAACGTATCGTTCAGGGTGAACGCCGCCATGGACAGCATCATAATAAACGCACCGCGCATGTTGTCGGAAAGGGGCATGGGGTTGGCCTTTGGCGAGATTCGTTACTTGCGACTACTTTGAATTTGGAAAGACGACCAGCTCAAGCTGTTTTTCTCGTCAAAAGCGCAAATACTCCGACGCAGACTATGAGTAGCCCACCAAGTAGCGTAAAGCCGTCTGGCCGCTCACCGAACACTATAATTCCCAGAATCACGGCAAAAATCACAGCGGAATATCGAAAGTTCTGAATGAGACCAACATCACCGATACGCATCACTTCGATACTCGCTAGAAACATGCAAACCAACAGGATTGATGAGAATGCAACTAACAAAAGAACCGCCGTTCCAACTTCGGACCAGCCTATGGACGCTGTTCCAATTGCACCCACGGTGGTAATTGCTGCCGCCGCAATAATCGCAACATTTGTCGTGCGAACGGTGCTATCAAGTTTTCGGGTAGCTACGTCACGCAGAACAATGAAACCCAAGGTCGCGAGCGCGTAAAAGACGCTAGTGTTGAAGTGATCCCAAAACAAAGCTTTAGCAGCAGCCCACGGCCCAAATAAATTCGCTATTACTTGGTAGTTTTGAAAGCCTGACATCGGAATACCGCTTGGTCGCAAAACCAGCATTGCACCAATTAGTCCCAGCACCAGAAACAGGTATTGAATGGCGCTCGTTTCCTCTCGAATTAACCCGGATACTGCTAAAGTTACCAACAATGGAGCAATTTGCAGAACAAAGGTCATGCTTGGAAGTGGCAAATAACTTAGTGCAATAAAGTAGAAGATTATTGCACCCACCTCCGCGCAAGATCGCAGAATTACGATTTTCCAGTTCTGTGTGGAAAAGCCGTATGTAATTTCTTTGCGAAACCCGGCGATCAAAAGCAACAATATCACGGCCAATGCCCCTTGCATCAACATTGTTTGATACAACGATATAGAATTCATAACTGATCGAATAAGGAAGCCATTCAAGGTGAACGCCGCCATGGACAGCATCATGATAAGCGCACCGCGCATGTTGTCAGAAAGGGGCATGGGGTTGGCCTTTGGCGGGATTCGTATCGGTGCAGATTGCGCGGGTTTTTGACCGAGGGGAAGGGCGGATGTCGCTAAGGTCGTGCGCATCTTGGCAATCGCGGCCCGTCACGCCTAGACTGGACCACGCCCCATCGTTTTGAAAGGTCTGTCATGCCCAAACCTCCTGCCCCGGATACCTCTGTCGAGGAACCCCAGACCAACGCGGCGGACCGCCGAAAGAAGGGAGAGTTTGTGCGTGGTGTCAGCGGCTTTCGCAATGTTCTCGGCAGCCCTGACTTCCCCGCCGAGCCAAACCGCTATCACCTGTTCGTGGCGCTGAATTGCCCGTGGTGCCATCGGGTGACGCTGGCACGCAATGTGCTTGGGCTGGCGGACAGCATCACCATGGACGTCGCCTTCCCCAGCCGCACGACCGAGGATGATCCGGTTGAGGCCAACCGGTGGGAGTTTAATCCTGCGCGCATCGCCTCGTTGACGGGCGCAACCCTGCCGGAATGCACGTTGGAAACGGCCACCGGCAAGGGGTTTCGGCTGGTGACAGAAATCTATCAGGCCGAGGGGTCAAACGAGGCCAGTGTGCCGATCCTTTACGACAAAAAATCCAAGCGCATCGTGGCCAATGAAAGTGCGGACATCATTCGCATGTTGAATGAACAGACCGGAGCGCTTGGCAGTTCGTTGGGCGACGGTGAGCGGCCTGATCTATATCCTGATGACACCGCGCTGCGGGCCGAGATCAACGCGCTGAACGACCGGATTTACGTAGCCATCAACAACGGCGCTTATAAAGCGGGGTTTTCCACCGATCAGGCGGTCTACGGCGCCGCCTTCACCGCCTATTTCGAGGCGCTTGAGATGCTGGATGGTCATCTGGCCGCCGATAACCGCCCCTTCCTGACTGGAAACACCTTCACCGAGGCCGACCTGCGACTTTTCCCGACGCTATACCGGCACGACCCCGTCTATTACCTGCGCATGAAACTGAACGGCGCGCGCATTCTCGATTACCCGCATCTGTGGCGCTGGCTGTGCCGTGTTTATGCGCTTCCGGGCGTGGCCGACAGCAACTCGCTGGTACATTGCCGGCAGGGGTATTTCGGGCGATCATGGAACAATGTGGTGCCGCTGGGGCCGTTTAAGCCGATGGGATATCCTGAGGCTTATGAGTTTCCGGAGTTGGTCGGGTAGGGGTTAGTTTGAACCGAAGGATTTATAGATATTCATCCCACGGTCTACAAATGTCGCGGTCAGATATAGCCCGATCACAAGGAATAAGTTTACACCATCCCGAAACCGTATCCACTTCGCACGTCTCGGATTATTGGCCGCGAGTGCCTCAAAATACTCTTCACGCATATCTGCGATGGCTTGGGCGAAAATTTCTTCGTATGCCTTTTTAGGCAAAAGGAACTTTAGTACCCGTGCAATTCTTGCGCCCGGAACCGCAACTAAACCAAGGTTGTGATTGTCAGGTTTAATGTTTTTAAGGTTTTTTGATTTGCGATCTAGAAAATGAAATAGAATATCCACAATTGACAAAATACCAAGAATAGAAGCAGCAGAAAATTCACCGAGAGCAGCAAGGGCACCTGCTCCCAATATAGTTCCCAAAGTAACAATCAGTTGATTCTTTTCCTGTCTACGCATGCGCCCCTCCCTCCATCACTGCCCGCGCTGCATCTGACGCATTCAGCATCCGCTGGCCAAGGCCGCTGATCTTGTAAAGGCGCAGCGGCAGTCCCGGGTCTTTTGGCTCATTTTCCTGCCGTGAGGCGACGTATCCCTTTTTTTGCATCCGCGATAAAGTGACGTAAATCGAGCCGCGCTTAAGTACCCCGCCACTGTCACGGACCATTTCAAGGCCATAGCGCTCGCGACCAGAGCGCAGCAGATCAAGGATTGCATATTCAAGTTTTGAGAGCTGTTTCATGAGGCCGCCAGTTTGGTTTCAATTATATCTTACATAATGTAAGACTCAATTGCAAGGGTTGGGAAACTTGACATAGCAAGGGTTTTAATGTAGTAACAGTAAATGAAAATCGAGTTCGACACCGCCAAGCGTGACGAAACCCTTAGGAAGCGGGGATTAGACATGAAACAGGCGGATAAGGTTTTTGCTGGCGATACCCTGACGGTTCAGGATGATCGGCGGGACTATGGCGAAATTCGGTTTATCACAATTGGTTTCCTGCTTGGTCGAATGGTGCTTGTTGCCTGGACTGAACGAGCAGGCAACCGTCGAATTATCAGTATGAGGAAAGCAAATGAGCGGGAAAAAAGGAAATACGGCCCCCGATTTTGACAGTGATTTACCTGATCTCGCAACCCCGGAATGGGAGGTGAAATTTGCCAAGGCAAGGGTTCAAAGGGGACGGCCAAAAGCCGAAATTACGAAAGTTTCAACCACGATCCGGCTGGACCCGGATGTTCTTGATATTTTCAAAGCAGCCGGACCGGGTTGGCAAAGCCGGATGAATGCCGCCCTGCGAAAAGCGGCAGGGCTGCGATAGCGCAAACCAAAAAGCCCCCGCCGTCACCGGCAGGGGCCTTTCTATTTCTCGCCTGACTTAAGCCTTATTCAGGTTGCGGGTCGCTGAAAATATCCGGTGTTTCCACCAGATTGTCATCCGCATCAGCCTCGACCACGTCGTCAGCCGTCTTCATGGTGAAGGCGTTTTCGAGGTCGCTTTCGACCGGTGCTGCAAGGGCGGCGGCGGCTTCGGCGGCTTCGCGGCGTTCTTCGATGATTGCGGCGTCGCGTTTGGCAGCGATGGAGCGTACTTTCATCGTAGCACCACCGGTACCGGCGGGGATCAAACGGCCAACGATCACGTTCTCTTTCAAACCGATCAGCTTGTCGCGTTTGCCTTGGGTCGCAGCCTCGGTCAGAACCCGGGTGGTTTCCTGGAAACTGGCGGCGGAGATGAACGAACGTGTTTGCAAGGACGCTTTGGTGATACCCAGCAGGATCGGGCCGCCCTTGGCAGGCTCAACCCCGTTCGCCACGGCCTTTGCGTTGGCCGCCACGAACTCTGCCTTGTCCACATGTTCGCCCTTCAAGAGCGTGGTGCCACCGGAATGGGAAATTTCCCATTTCTGCAACATCTGGCGCACGATCACTTCGATATGCTTGTCGTTGATCTTAACACCTTGCAGGCGGTAAACGTCCTGAACTTCGTCGATCAGGTAATCCGCCAGCGCTTCGATCCCCATGATTTGCAGGATATCGTGCGGCGCCGGGTTGCCGTCCATGATGTATTCACCCTTCTGGATGAAATCACCTTCCTGAACCGGAATATGCTTGCCCTTGGGCACCATGTATTCGACCGTTTCCAGCGCATCATCTGCTGGCTCGATCGAGATGCGGCGCTTGTTCTTGTAGTCGCGGCCATAGCGCACATAGCCGTCAATCTCGGCGATGATCGCGTGGTCTTTCGGACGCCGCGCTTCGAACAATTCGGCCACCCGAGGCAGACCACCGGTGATGTCCTTGGTCTTGGTGCCTTCGCGCGGAATACGCGCAAGAACGTCGCCGGCCTTGATAACCTGACCGTCTTCGACCGACAGAATGGCATCGACCGACATGATGTGGGTTTCAGGGTTGCCGCTCTTCTGGCGCACCGGTTCACCGGTCGCTGCATCCATGATGATGATCTCGGGCTTCAACTCGTTGCCTTTGGGCGCGGCGCGCCAATCGGTGACGATTTTCTGGCTGATGCCGGTTGCATCATCGGTTTCATCGCGGATCGACAGACCTGCTGTCAGATCGACAAACTTGACCGTACCGCCCATGCTGGCGATGATCGGCAATGTGAACGGGTCCCATTCATAGAGCTTGTCGCCACGCTTAACCTTGGCCTTGGCTTTCACCAGCAACCGCGAGCCATAACCCATCTTGTGACGGGCCAGCTCGGTGCCGTTTTCATCTTCCAGCACAAGTTCCATATTCCGCGCCATAACGATGCGTTCGCCGTCAGCGTTGGTCAGAACATTCTCGCGGTGATAGGTGATTTTACCGTCATGCGAGGCATCCTGGAACGATTGCTGGCCACCCTGGGCAATGCCGCCAATGTGGAAGGTCCGCATGGTCAACTGGGTGCCCGGCTCGCCAATGGACTGGGCCGCGATGATACCGACAGCCTCGCCTTGGTTAACCCGTGTGCCGCGTGCAAGGTCACGACCGTAACACTGGGCGCAGACACCTTCTTCGGCTTCGCAAGTCAAGGGTGAGCGCATCTGGAACGACACAACGCCCGCAGCTTCGATCAGATCGGCCATACGTTCGTCGATCAGTTCACCCTCGCGGCAGATCACTTCTTCCGTACCGGGGCGCAGAATGTCTTCGCCGGTGACCCGGCCAAGGATGCGTTCCGATAGCGAGGCCACGACTTCACCGTCGTTGACTGCCGCGCGTGCGGTGATGCGCCGATCAGTGCCGCAATCATCCATACGCACGATGCAATCTTGTGCCACGTCGACCAGACGCCGGGTCAGATAGCCCGAGTTCGCGGTTTTAAGCGCGGTGTCGGCCAGACCTTTACGTGCCCCGTGGGTCGAGTTGAAGTATTCAAGAACGGTCAGACCTTCCTTGAAGTTCGAGATGATCGGCGTCTCAATAATCTCGCCCGAGGGTTTGGCCATCAGGCCGCGCATACCACCGAGCTGCTTCATCTGGGCCGGGGAGCCACGCGCGCCGGAGTGGGCCATCATATAGACCGAGTTCGGTTCAAGTTCAGCCCCGTCATCGTCGCGTTTGACGGCGGACATTTCGCTCATCATCGCTTCGGCGACCAAGTCGGAACATTTTGACCAGGCATCGACAACTTTGTTATATTTCTCGCCCTGGGTAATCAGGCCGTCCATATATTGCTGCTCAAATTCCTTGACCTGATCGCGGGTGGAATTAACGATTGTCCACTTGCTTTCAGGGATGACCATGTCATCCTTGCCAAACGAAATACCGGCGTTGAAGGCTTCGCGGAAACCAAGCGTCATGATCTGATCGCAGAAAATAACCGATTCCTTCTGGCCGCAATAGCGGTAAACCGTGTCGATCACCTCGCCGACTTCTTTCTTGCGCAGCAGGCGGTTGACGATGTCAAACGGCGCTTTGAAGTTCAGCGGCAAAAGCGCGCCAAGGCGCACGCGGCCCGGCGTGGTTTCGTAACGCTGGAAAACCTCGTTACCTTCCTCGTCGATCTGTTTGATCCGGCAATTGATCTTGGTGTGCAGGTGCACAAGCCCGGCATCAAGGGCGTGATTGACCTCGTCGATCGAGGCAAATGTCATGCCCTGACCTTTCTGGCCTTCACGCTCCAGTGTGGTGTAATAAATGCCAAGGATCATGTCTTGTGACGGCACGATAATCGGCGCGCCGTTTGAGGGCGACAGCACGTTGTTCGTGGACATCATCAGAACCCGGGCTTCAAGCTGTGCCTCAAGGCTAAGCGGCACATGGACCGCCATTTGGTCGCCATCAAAGTCAGCGTTGAAGGCCGAACATACCAGCGGGTGAAGCTGGATGGCTTTGCCTTCGATCAGCACGGGTTCAAACGCCTGAATGCCAAGACGGTGCAGCGTGGGTGCGCGGTTCAGCATCACCGGATGCTCGCGGATCACCTCGTCCAGAATGTCCCAAATCTCGGAACGGCCCTTTTCGACCAGCTTTTTCGCCTGCTTCACGGTGGAAGACAGACCCTTGGCTTCAAGGCGCGAATAGATGAACGGCTTGAACAGCTCCAGCGCCATCTTTTTGGGCAGGCCACATTGGTGCAGCTTCAGTTCAGGGCCAGTCACAATCACTGAACGGCCGGAAAAGTCGACGCGTTTACCCAGAAGGTTCTGACGGAAGCGGCCTTGCTTGCCCTTCAGCATGTCAGACAGCGATTTCAGCGGGCGTTTGTTGGAGCCGGTAATCACACGACCACGACGACCATTGTCAAACAGCGCATCGACACTTTCCTGCAACATCCGCTTTTCGTTGCGCACGATAATATCCGGCGCGCGCAGCTCGATCAGGCGTTTCAGACGGTTGTTGCGGTTGATGACGCGGCGGTAAAGATCGTTCAGATCAGAGGTGGCGAAACGGCCACCATCCAGCGGCACCAGCGGGCGCAGTTCTGGCGGGATCACCGGGATCACCGTCATCACCATCCATTCCGGGCGGTTGCCGCTTTCAAGGAAGTTTTCGACAACTTTCAAACGCTTGATGATCTTTTTGGGTTTCAATTCACCCGTGGCTTCGGCCAGATCGGCGCGCAATTGCTCGGCCTCGGCTTCAAGGTCGATCTGGGACAGCATTTCACGGATCGCTTCGGCCCCGATGGCGGCGTTGAACGCGTCAGCACCGTAGGCGTCTTCGGCGTCCAGAAACTGTTCTTCGGTCAAAAGCTGGCCGTGGGTCAGATCAGTCAGGCCGGGTTCGATGACGACGTATTGTTCAAAATACAGGATACGTTCCAGATCGCGCAGGGTCATGTCCAGCATGAGGCCGATGCGGCTTGGCAGGGATTTCAGGAACCAGATATGCGCCACAGGTGCGGCCAGTTCGATATGGCCCATGCGTTCGCGGCGGACCTTTTGCAAGGTCACCTCGACACCACATTTTTCGCAGGTTACGCCGCGATATTTCATGCGTTTATATTTGCCGCACAGACATTCGTAATCTTTGATCGGGCCAAAGATACGCGCGCAGAACAGGCCGTCGCGTTCTGGCTTGAACGTACGGTAGTTGATGGTTTCCGGCTTTTTAATTTCGCCGAAAGACCAGGACAGGATCCGTTCGGGGCTCGCCAGCGAGATTTTAATCTCGTCGAAAGTGCGTGGGGCCTGGACCGGCGCGAAGGGGTTATTTGTGATTTCGTGGTTCATGATGAACTCCTAACAAACTTTTTGGGGGGCAATTATGCGTGCAGAGCACACATCCTACGGTTGGTAGGATGTGTGGTTTCACGCATCATCACTCCGACTCCGCGTCCAACAGCTCGATATTCAGACCGAGCGAACGAATTTCCTTGACCAGCACGTTGAAACTTTCCGGCACACCTGCCTCGAAGTTGTCCTCGCCTTTGACGATGCTTTCATAGACCTTGGTGCGGCCCGCAACGTCATCCGATTTCACCGTCAGCATTTCCTGCAAGGTGTAAGCGGCGCCGTAAGCCTCCAGAGCCCAGACTTCCATTTCCCCGAAGCGCTGGCCACCGAACTGGGCTTTACCACCAAGCGGCTGCTGGGTGACAAGGCTGTAAGGACCAGTCGAACGGGCGTGGATTTTGTCGTCAACAAGGTGATGCAGTTTCAGGATGTATTTCATCCCGACTGTCACTTCGCGAGCAAATTGCGCACCCGTGCGACCGTCAAACAGGATCGACTGGCCCGAGGTTGCAAAACCAGCGCGGGTTAAGGCGTCATCCACATCGGCCTCTTTCGCGCCATCAAAAACCGGCGTTGCAATCGGAACACCCGCGGTGACGTTACCCGCCGCCTCGAGGAATTCGTCTTGCGACATTTCCAGCGCCTCGTTATAAAGGCTTTCACCGTAAGCGATTTTCATGGCGTCCCGTACCGGTGTCATATCGCCCGAGCGGCGGTATTCCTGCAAACCCTCGTCAATGGATTTACCCAAGCCGCGCGCGGCCCAGCCCATATGGGTTTCAAGGATTTGACCGACATTCATCCGGCTGGGAACACCCAGCGGGTTGAGACAGAAATCAACCGGCGTGCCATCAGCCAGAAACGGCATGTCTTCCTGCGGTACAACCCGCGAGATGACGCCCTTGTTGCCGTGACGTCCGGCCATTTTATCGCCGGGCTGCAACTTGCGTTTCACCGCGATGAAGACTTTGACCATCTTCATCACACCGGGCATCAGATCATCGCCGCGCCGAACCTTTTCAACCTTGTCCTCGAACCGCGCGTCAAGCGCACGTTTCTGGATTTCATATTGCTCGTTCAGGGCTTCAACGCCTTTGGCCTCGACGTCGTCACCAAGCGCGAGTTGCCACCACTGACCGCGCGACAGGGTTTCCAGCAATTCCTCGGTGATTTCCGATTTCGGCTTGACACCTTTGGGACCTTTGACAGCGATTTTGCCAAGGATGGCGGTTTTCAGACGGGCGTAGATGTTGCGATCAAGGATCGCCAACTCGTCATCGCGGTCACGCGACAGGGTTTCCACCTCCTCGCGTTCGATCTGCAAAGCACGCTCGTCTTTTTCGATGCCGTGGCGATTGAACACCCGCACTTCAACGACTGTGCCGTAATCGCCGGGCGGCAGGCGCAGGGATGTGTCACGCACATCGCTGGCTTTTTCACCAAAAATGGCGCGCAGAAGTTTTTCTTCCGGCGTCATCGGGCTTTCACCCTTGGGGGTGATTTTACCGACTAGGATATCGGCCGGGCCAACCTCGGCCCCGATGTAAACGATACCGGCCTCATCCAGATTGCGCAGGGCTTCTTCACCGACATTCGGGATGTCACGAGTGATTTCTTCTGGCCCAAGTTTGGTGTCACGGGCGGCCACTTCAAATTCTTCGATATGGACCGAGGTGAACACGTCATCCTTGACGATACGCTCGGAAATCAGGATCGAATCCTCGTAGTTGTAGCCATTCCACGGCATGAACGCGACGAGGATGTTTTTACCCAGCGCCAATTCACCCAGATCAGTCGATGGACCATCGGCAATGACTTCGGCTTTGGCCACCCTGTCACCCACCTTGACCAGCGGGCGCTGGTTGATGCAGGTGTTCTGGTTGGAGCGCTGGAATTTGCGCAGGCGGTAAATGTCAACGCCGGGATCACCCGGTGAAAGGTCGTCCGTCACCCGGACCACGATGCGCATGGCATCGACCTGATCGATGATACCGCCACGTTTGGCGACGATGGCCGCGCCGGAATCGCGCGCCACAATCGATTCAATGCCGGTGCCAACGAAAGGCGCTTCGGCCTTCAGCAAAGGCACGGCCTGACGCATCATGTTCGAGCCCATCAACGCACGGTTGGCGTCGTCGTTCTCTAAGAACGGGATCAGGGATGCCGCGACCGAAACCAACTGCTTTGGTGACACGTCGATATAATCGATGTTCTCGGGCTGGCTCAGCATATATTCGCCGGATTTACGCGAGCTGGCCAGATCGTTGATGAACTTGCCTTTCTCATCGAGCTGGGCATTGGCCTGCGCGATGGTGTGGCGCATTTCTTCGGTTGCCGACATGTATTCGACTTCGTCGGTGACCGTGGAATTCACCACCTTGCGGTATGGTGTTTCGATGAAACCGTACCGGTTGACACGCGCAAACGAGGCGAGGCTGTTGATTAGGCCGATATTCGGCCCCTCGGGCGTTTCAATCGGGCACATGCGGCCGTAATGGGTTGGATGCACGTCGCGGACTTCAAAACCGGCGCGTTCGCGGGTCAGACCGCCTGGCCCAAGGGCAGACAGGCGGCGCTTATGCGTCACTTCCGAAAGCGGGTTGGTCTGGTCCATGAACTGGGACAGTTGGCTTGAGCCGAAGAATTCGCGCACCGCCGCTGCCGCCGGTTTGGCGTTAATCAGGTCTTGCGGCATGATGGTGTCGATCTCGACGCTGGACATACGTTCGCGGATCGCACGCTCCATACGCAAAAGGCCAACGCGGTACTGGTTTTCCATCAGTTCGCCGACCGAGCGCACACGCCGGTTGCCAAGGTGGTCGATGTCGTCCACCCCGCCTTTGCCGTCGCGCAGATCGGCCAGTGCCTTGATGACAGCGACGATATCAGCGTTACGCAAAATGCGCAGATCGTCAGGTGCATCCAGTGACAGGCGCATGTTCATTTTCACGCGCCCTACAGCGGACAGGTCGTACCGCTCACCGTCGAAGAACAGCGTATCAAACAGGGCGGACGCGGCTTCAACGGTGGGTGGCTCACCCGGGCGCATGACGCGGTAAATATCGGTCAGCGCGGTGTCGCGGTTGATGTTCTTGTCGATCGCCAGCGTGTTGCGGATGTAGGGGCCGACATTGATGTTATCGATATCCAGCGTCGGAATATCGGTGACGCCATTGTCAAGCAGGGCCTTCAGCGTACCGCCGGTGATTTCCTCTTTCTTGTCGTATTCCAGCGTGATTTCACCGCCAGCCTCGATCCAGATCTCGCCGGTTTGTTCGTTGATGATGTCCTTGGCGGAAAACCGGCCAAGGATTTCTTCGTAAGGGACAAGGATGTTCTTGACCTTGCCTTCATCGATCAGTTTCTTGACAGAACGCGGGGTAACTTTCTTGCCAGCTTCGGCAATTACTTCGCCGGTTTTGGCGTCGATAATGTCAAAAGTCGGCTTGGTGCCTTTAATGCGGCCCGCAAAGAACGGCGTTGCCCACGCCTTTTTCTTTTTGTTCAGCTTGTAGTTAACCGTATCGTAATAGGCATCGCAGATACTTTCCTGGTTCATGCCCAGCGCGTATAGCAGGGTTGTAACCGGCAGTTTACGGCGGCGGTCGATACGGGCGAATATGATGTCTTTGGCGTCAAACTCAAAGTCGAGCCATGAGCCGCGATATGGGATGATGCGGCTGGTGAACAACAATTTGCCGGAGCTGTGGGTTTTGCCCTTGTCGTGGTCAAAGAACACACCGGGTGAGCGGTGCATCTGGGATACGATCACACGCTCGGTTCCGTTGACGACAAAGGTGCCGTTGGGCGTCATCAAGGGCATATCGCCCATGAACACGTCTTGTTCCTTGATGTCCTTGACCGATTTTGCACCCGTATCTTCGTCGATATCAAACACGATCAGGCGCAGGGTGACCTTCAGCGGCGCTGAATAGGTCATATCGCGCTGCTGACATTCCTCGACATCGTATTTCGGCTTTTCCAGCTCGTATTTCACGAATTCCAGCACCGCTGTTTCGTTGAAATCCTTGATCGGGAACACCGACTGGAACACACCGTTGATGCCTTCGCCGTCCAGCGGCTGGGGCTGATCGCCGGAATCAAGAAACAGTTTGTAGCTGTTTTTCTGGACCTGAATGAGGTTTGGCATATCCAGAACTTCACGGATTTTACCAAAATGTTTGCGGATGCGTTTGTGGCCTGAATGGGTCTGCGGCATGACGTAGTGTCACCTTTCAATCTGTTCACATCGCGCACCGTCGGGGACCCGGATTGCGCTGCTCACTGTCGGGGGTTTTGGTTCTATTCTTGCGCGATATCCCAATATCGCACACCCGAACCTTCAACCGCGCCTTTCAAGAGGTCCTGAGATCAAGGCCCCTTGAAAGACAGGTCAGGCCAGAGCCACAAAAGCGGCTCCGGCCAATCATTTTCACGCCGTTCAGCGCGCGCAATCCAAGTGGATTACTTGAGTTCAACCTCAGCACCGGCTGCTTCCAGCTTGGCTTTGATTTCTTCAGCTTCAGCTTTGGAAACGCCTTCTTTGACAGCTTTGCCGCCGGCATCCACAAGGTCTTTGGCTTCTTTGAGGCCCAGACCAGTGATGGAGCGGACTTCTTTGATGACGCCGATTTTCTTGTCACCTGGTGATTTCAGGATGACGTCGAATTCATCTTTTTCCTCAGCAACTTCGACAGCGGCAGCAGGTGCAGCGGCAGCGGCCCCAGCAGCAGGCTCGATGCCATACTCGTCTTTGAGGATTGTTTTCAGTTCTTGTGCTTCGAGAAGTGTCAGACCGACAATCTCTTCAGCCATTTTTTTCAGATCAGCCATTGCTTTTTTCCGTTTCGTTTTCAGTTCTGTTCCAGCGTGATTTTGTTAACAATCGCACGCCTTACAAATTGCAGTTAATTATGCAGCCTCGGCCCGTTCTTCGGCCCGTTCCTCGATGGTGGAAAGTACACCAGCGATGTTTGAGGCAGGCGCGCCAATCGCACCGGCAATGTTGGCAGCAGGGGCGCCGATACAACCGACGATCGAGGCAATAAGCTCGTCGCGCGATGGCATGGCGGCCACGGCTTTAACACCGGCCGGGTCCAGAGCATTCTCGCCCATAGCACCCCCAAGAACGACCAACTTTTTGTTGTCCTTGGCATAGGCTTCCACGACGCGCGCCGCAGTTACCGGATCCTCTGAATAAGCGAGAACAGTCATTCCGTTAAGCAACCCTGAAATGCTTTCGCATTGGGTGCCCTCAAGAGCGATTTTGGCGAGCCTGTTCTTGGCTACACGAACAGCGCCACCGGCGTCGCGCATGCGGGCCCGTAAATCTGTCATGTCTGCAACTGTAAGACCTGCGTAATGTGCAACGACAATTACGCCAGAGTCCGCGAAGATTTGGCCGAGTTCACCGACCACTGCTTCTTTTTGGGCTCTATCCACAGTATTGCTCCTAGTTATGGAGGGGTGACCCTCCGGCTCGTATTATGCCGGACATAAGCCCGACATTCGGGTCCTTACGGGTCCTTCGCAATCTCGCCCTTAGGGCTAACCCCAAGGAAATATTGTTCAATTCCCGTCTCGGGCCGGAATTATGACAAGAGTCACCGACCGTCTTGGACGAATCATTCAGGCCGCCGCACACATGCAGCGACCCGAATGGGTGTTCTTTAGGGGAATTGGGCCGGATTGTGAAGGGGTAAAACGCGCACAAGCGGCCAAACGCGGATGCGCAAAGCCGACGGGATGGGTTACGTTGAAGGCCATACTAGCAATTTGACGAGGGAAAATCAACACGGACGGTAATTTTCGGCCGCGAGGCTGGTCAGTGTCGCTTTGACGTCACGCCTTCAGGGCAGGTCAGGCAGGTCTGAAAGCAGGTGATCTAGCGTCGTCAGCAACAGGTTTTCGGCATTGGTTTCAAGCCGTCCCGAAAGCTGTTCCAGCCCGACAAGGGTGGCATAGAGGATTTCAGCCCTGCGCTGCGCCGTCGCCTTGTCTGCCCCTGCCGAGCAGATCAGCCCGGCGACAAATTCCAGCCTTTGGCGATCAGTTTCCGCCACGCCCGCCTGAACGAACCCTTCATAGCGCGCCCAGTCGCGGATTGCGGCCTCGACCCGGGGGCCACCATAGGGGCCGGATTGGCCAGCGGTGGCCGTTTTCATCAATTGCACCAGCCGGGCGCGGGGCGGGGTGGCTTTGTCTTGCAGACCGGCGATAATTTGTGCCGTGCCCTGCTCCAGCCAATGGTCGATCATGGCTTTTTTCAGGGCCATCAGATCCTTGAAATGCCAATAGAACGAGCCTTTGGAAACCTGCAATTCACGGGCAATCGATTCAACCCGAATGGCCTGCGGCCCGCCCGATGTCAGGGCGCGAAACGCGGCCTTGATCCATTCGGTGCGGGATAATCTTGGTTTGCGGGTCATAAGAAACCATACGCATGCGTATGGACATTGGCAAGCCATGGCCTTACATACGGCACCGTATGGAAATGATCAGATTCGGAGAAAGCACATGAATATAGGATTTCTGGCGGCGGCGGGCCTGTCCGCTGTTTTGGTACCAGCGCATATATTCGGGGGCGGTATCGAAATTCATTTGCCGGTGCTTGCAACCGAACTTGCGCCCGACATCAAAGCGGTAATCACGGTTGTGTGGCACGCGATCAGCCTGATCCTGATAATCAACACGGCACTTCTTGTCGGGGCTGCATTCAGAAAGCCCTGGGGGCCGGTGGCGGCGTGGATCGTTGCAGCCCAATACGCTGGCTTTGTGGCGCTGTTTGTGGTCTTTGGCGTGATCCGGCTTGGCAATCTGACTCAGATGCCACAATGGATCGGGTTCTTGTTGATCGTGGTTTTAATCGGCATCGGGTTGCGGCGCGCGACTGTGCGACAGGTGCAGGCGTGATCGCACTTGCCGGTGGGATGTTTGCCGTGCTGGCAGGCATCGCCGCCTTGCATCTTTACTGGGCGTTTGGCGGGTTGTGGCCCGCCACCTCCCCCACCGAGCTGGCCCGAACCGTGATCGGCTCTGACGGGATGCCGGGGCGCGGCCTGACAATCCTTGTGGCGGCGCTGATCCTGACAGCGGGCGCATGGCCGCTTGTGCATCTCAACGGGTTGGTGCCCGCAGGTTTTAGCAGGCTTGGCCTGTGGGCGCTGGTTGCGGTGTTTCTGGCGCGTGGGCTGGTCACCTATGCGCTGCCCGGCACGGCGCAAAAGACGAGCGAGCCGTTTCGCAGCCTGAATGCACGGTATTTCTCACCCCTATGTCTGGCGCTTGGGGTGGGATTTATGGCGATTGTGTTTGGGGCCTGAATGTGGCTGCGCACGGGGGCTGATTGAAATGCACCTTCCTATATTATCCTTTCAATAGATGTTCCAACAAATGGCATGAAAAATCATCCTCCAGGCTGTAACACCCACGATTCAAAGCATCAGAGACGACACTCAGTTTATCGACCGATGGTCGTTCTGAATATAAGACAAGATTTACGTTGGCAAATCGCACGCAGCTTGTTGCTTCACCTGCATCACAGCCCCTTAACCAATTTTTTAGAGCTTGATCCGTATTCTTTTCGTCCCAATATATATTCGCCAGCCTGAGACAGGCATTACCAATTTGCCGGTCACACAAACCTTCCAGCCTTGAAACTCGTTGTTTTGTGACCAAAAAACTCGGGACATCAGCCTTTCTGTCACTCAAGAGTCTGCAGGCAGATTGAATGTTATTTTCGCATCCAAACAAAGAAGCGTCAAACAAATCACCCCAAGTATTTGGGTTTGGATTTCGCCCGACAACCTCAAGGCTGATCTTCTTGCACTGACGTAACTGACCCGTCGCACAACTTTTGTTCACGGCCTCAAATTTCGCGGCGAAATTGTCACTCTTTTCGAAATAGACCTGAAGTTTTCCGACCAAGAATTCATATTCTTCCAGAGAATTGCCCCGCGTAAGTGAGCCCAAATCTGAATACGCACTCCCAAGAAGATAACAAGATTGAGGATCATCTGGCGTGCATTTACCCGAATTGGCGTCAATGACGATTTGGACAAACTGCCGGGGCCGAAAACCCTTTTGCGAAAGATAATCTTTAACTCTCGGATAACGAGAGAACATTGTGAGAATCTGCTGGCAACCCTCTTGCTGATTCAGTTGACAGCTTGCGACGGCCAAGTTTAGGGCCTTGTCGACAAGCTGATATCCACGGAGCTTGTTTTTTGGAAATGGGGATATTCCAAGCAAATACTTACAGAGACCTCAGCGGAACTGAGGGATTCACATGGGATTGATATTCGTGTAATTTCCGAGCATGAGAAAATCCTTTACGAGCCAGCCC
>JAADIC010000228.1 GCA_013151535.1 Alphaproteobacteria bacterium
CTATAGACCAATCGTGCCATTGCAATCGTTGCCTTGCCTGCGAACAAAGGCTTTTCGGCAACATGGTTGTGCACATGCCAACTTGCCCAGATTTTGAGGCCGGAGCCCTGATAGGTAATGCTGAGCTGATTGGGTCCGCCACTACCGCCAAAGATGCCCAGAGTGGTTTGTAGAGCCTGTGCGAGGTCATCGTCGGACATGCCCACTGCGATCCGAACCGCATATCGCTTTGGGAAACTGGCGGTCGCCTTGCGGAACGCCAACTCCTTGTCTTCTTGCGTGAGAGTCCGACGTTCCCTTGCCATCAATATTCACTGGCAAGCATGATTGTCATGATCCGGCGCGTGACTTTGGAACTGGCGGGATCTGGTGACAACATGGTCATGGACCTGTCGCGCTTTCGTTCCGCTCAGGGCACTCATTTAAGCGGCCTTTCGTTCAAAAGCCAATCACTGTCCGGCAGTGGTTTGTGCCACTACAGGCTTCTGGGTGCGATCAGGTCCATGTCGTTCACAAACCGCGTCTGCTCAGTGATAATGGGTCCAGCTATGTCTCTGGCGATCTTGCTGAATGGTTGCAAGACAAAGGCATGAAGCATTCTCGCGGTGCGCCATACCACCCACAGACCCAGGGAAAGATCCCTCTCGGGACATTGCTGCGCAATACCCTGCCGGGCAGTGGAACGATGGCATCAAACCCTGAAGAACCGTATTCTGCTGGAAAATTACTTCTTCCCAGCAGACCTGAATGCCCAGATCGAAGCCTTCGTGGATCACTACAATCATCAGCGTTACCACGAGAGTTTGAACAACGTCACACCGTCTGACGTCTACTTCGGTCGCGCACAAGCCATTCTAAACAAACGAACCTCTCGGCAATTGTTCCAATCGCCTGCCGGTCAACGGAAAGGATTAAACGCAAAACACTCGAAACCCGGCGCTTGCAACACCGCAAGTTCGCCGCATAATACTATTGGCCAGATGAGCCAGATACTCGCTTATATTACGCTGCCTCTGGAACCAAAAACTCTGACGACGGACAATCAAACCCCGCACCCACCGCCGCTGTCGCCGGAAAATTGGCCGGTCTGGCCGATATTGGCGTCCATCCATCCCTTGAGTTGGCTCCAGCCGCGGCCCGAGAAAAACTGTTCGCTAACCATCACCCGCGGGTCGACATCGGCAAAATTCCGGTTCTCAGTAGCCATGAAATAGGTCGCGACATCAAATGCCTGATCCGGGAACCAGAAGGCGCTGAAGTACTTGGCGGCCTCGAATAGTTCGTCCTCGGCCGCGTCGTTTGCCGCCAGCAGTTCCAGCACTCCGAGCAGGGCCATTCCGTGGTTACAATCAGGGAACGCGGTCGAGTTGCCGCAGCATGGTCGATAGGTGTTCTCGCTCACCCGTTGCAGGCGGGCCTGCTGTTCAGGGGTGAGTGGTGCCAACTGGGACTTAGCAAATATCTCCTCCAGTGGTTGGTTGGCGATGGTCCAGCCTCCGGTCGAAGCAAAATCACCGATCCGGCCCTTACCATAGGTGGCGATCGTGCCCTCGGTCAGGATCGGGTTTTCATTGGCCAGCCCGAAGGCCCAGAACAGGTTAAGCAGGAAATAGGCATTGTCACGGGTGATGACCACGGATGCGTCAGACCCCTCGGGCGCGAAGATCTTCAACTGCTCCGGTGTCAGGGGCGTGCCGGCACGCTCATAGAGGGCCGTGAATTTTTCAAAATCGATGACTCCGGCCTGCACCAGTTTATACCCCATATCGCCAAAACGCGCATTCAGCGCAAAGCCGTCCGGCGGGTTGACCTGTTCGGGCAGGCTGCCCAGTCGCTTGGTGAACAGGATCTGTTCTTCGGTCGGGGCGGTGATCCCGGCCTGCTGAAACTTGATCTTGTATTGGGCTGGCACATAGGGCAGCAGGAACAGCGCCGCGATAGTGAGCGACACCACGGCAACATTTGTGCCAAAGCGGCGCCAGCGTCGGCCCGGCGCGCAGGTACCGAGGATGACGCTTGACGAGCGCGAAATTGAATAGATCAGCAGCGCGATTGCCAGCAGCCGGATTTCCAGCCCCTGCAGCGGGAACACCGCCAGCGATCCGGCGATGCCCAGCAGCGGCAGAAGCCATGCGCCACAGACCGGGCAGCCGCTGGCGATGGCGGCAATCACCGATCCGAACACGGTGTTCGGTGCTGCCGCCATCCCGTCGGCGCGGCGATGGCGGAAAATATAAAGCAGCATCGCGGTAGAGACGCCCAACAGCGCCGCAGTCACACCGCTGAGGACCAGTTGTGATCCGTTGAAAAAGGCAGTGTTCTGATCCACCATGATCCGGAAGGTGGTAGACCGGGTCAGCAGGATATAGTCCAGCGCCAACATGTTGGCTGCCACACTTAAGGCGACAAACACATAGATAAAGTCTCCAAATGTCGCAGCAATGGCCCGTTGCAAATTTCGCATGTTCTCACTCCCTATTCAACCCGATGAATGATCTTCGCCTGTCACCGGTTATTCGGTATACCCTATCGTGAATTCGTGTATAGCGATACGCTCAATTTGCCAAAATGTTTGCGGGCCGGCCAAATCGGCCAATCCGTCTCCTTCGAACCTGCGATCAACAAAATCTTCTGTCTGAAACGAAAGGGTCTCTGGACACTCCAAGGACATTGCCGTTGGCACCGATGAATCCACCCAGCCCGCAAACGTATACCGATGTGATCGTCGGCCACGATTTTGAAGTTCGCCGATCCTGCGGGGATTTCACTTGATCTGCTGACGGATATTTTGCGCAATGGAGCGCGGGATTTACTGGCGCAGGCAGTTGAGGCGGAGGTCGCCGAGCTTTTGGCTACGCACGCTGATCTGAGAGATAATGCGGGCCTTCGACGAATTGTACGCCACTGGCAAGCGCGCAACCACACCATGTTTAGTGGATTATACCAGCCAACAATCTGCGAGTTGAGGGTATATAGCCGCAACGTGTTGCCAAGAAAATGCAAGCTGCTTCAGAATGACCGCTTCAGCGTCAGGGTCAGGAAATCGTCGCTGTTCACGGCGGCGATGGGGTCAGGCGCTGCCGCTCCCGTGAAGAACCGGCCCTTCAGCCCCAGCACCCAACTGTCACCGAACCGCCGCTGGCCCTCGATGAACAGCACCCTTGTCGGGGTGTTTCGGTCGATCAGTGCCCCGGCCAGCAGGGAAGTGT
>JAADIC010000069.1:0-3699 GCA_013151535.1 Alphaproteobacteria bacterium
TTGATCGAACTTGTCTGCATCGACATGTTCATCACATCCGCCCCCAGACGCTTGCCCGCCAGCTCAAAACTGGCCTGCGTGCGGGTGGAATTCTCGAAAAACATGTTGATCTGGGTCATGCCCGCCAGCGCATCGCCGTGCTTGTTGGATTGGCGATTGAGGGCGACATAATGATCGGCAAGGTCCAGAATGGACAGGATATCGGCCTTGGTTAACGGCTCGATCCCCAAAAGATGCTTTGCTGCAAAGACCATCGCTCTCTCACATGGTTTTTCGCGTTATAGGGGGCATGGGTGCGGCAAACAAGGGATTTACGCGCGCGCATTGCGCCCCTAGTTTTGTGGCGAAAGGAATCCCCGCCCGTGAACCCTGATCTTGACCCTCAAACTGCGCTGGCCATGCTTGGCTGGCAAGTGGACCTCGGCGTGAGTGATGCGATTGGCGAGGTTCCCGTCAACCGTTACGAGGTGGTGGTTGAGGCGAAAAAACCGAAACCAAAAGCACCGCCGCCTGTCGCCCCGCCCGAACCACAAGGCAACGGGGCTGCAATCGCTGCTGCGCGCCAAATGGCCGCCGCCGCGCCCGATTTGATCGCGCTGAAATCCGCCATGGCCGCGTATGACCATTGCGAACTGAAAAAGGGCGCGCGCAATCTGGTTTTCGCCGACGGTAATCCGACGGCGCGGCTGATGGTGATTGGCGAAGCCCCGGGCCGTGACGAGGATCGCCTGGGCTTTCCATTCGTCGGCAAGGCCGGGCAATTGCTGGACAACATGTTGGCGGCGATTGATCTGTCGCGCAAGGCGGAAGACGCTGAAAACGCGGTATATATCACCAACGTGCTGCCATGGCGACCGCCGCAAAACCGCGATCCGAGCCCGGATGAAATCGCCATGATGCTGCCGTTCCTTGCGCGCCACATCGAGCTGGTGCAGCCCGATTTTCTGGTCCTGATGGGCAATATCACTTGTCAGGCGCTGCTGGGTAAACGCGGCATTACCCGGCTGCGTGGCAATTGGGAGACGGTTCAGGGCATCCCCGCCATGCCGATGACCCACCCCGCCTATCTGCTTAGAACCCCCGAGGCCAAGCGCGAGGCGTGGCTTGATCTGCAAGACATTCGCGCCCGCTTGAAGGACAAACAGTGATTTTATTCTTCAGGTCTTCGGTTTTGTGCATGCTTGGTTTGGTCTTTGGGTCGATTGCCCAGTCTCAGGAATATGGTGCGATTAATTTTGAATTGCTGTTCCGCATGCATGCCGACACGATCGAAATTGTCCCGAATTCCGATGCAAGTATTCAGTCGACTCAAGAACTGGTTCTGCCTGGGCCTGTGGTTGTTAGAAAGGTCTGGCGTGGGTCAAGGGCCGTCTATATTTCTACCGATCAAAGCAAGTACGGGGCCGTTGGTTGCTATTTGGGCGTTGTAATTGAAATGCAGGTTGCGATTGACAAGTGCCCAAAATTTGGAACTAAACTGCAACATCAAAGGCTTATGGAAACCTTGGTGCGACTGTCCAAATTTTATGCGCAAAACACGGTCCCAGCAGTTGACCCACAGTTATTCCTCAAGAAACTGAATGAAGGACGGCAAGTCAAATTAAAAGCCAGCACCATGAGTGCTCAAAATTGCCGAACGCTTGTCGAGAACAAAAAAAGGGTTCAGTTCTTGAATGCCTTCACTGATGAAAAGGCGCAGAAGTGGCTTGATGGATCCTTGGCGACACCGCGCTTACCTGTTATCAACCCCTGTTTTTAGGAGTGGTTTCACAAGATATCCACGCCCGATTAAAGGATAAAAACCATGTCGAAAATTAGCGGCCCCCGTGATTTCATCCCCCTCAACATCGCGGTTCTGACCGTGTCAGATAGCCGCGAGTTGGCCGATGATCGCTCGGGCAAGGTTCTGGCGGATCGTCTGACAGCAGCGGGTCATAAACTGGCGGAGCGTCAAATCATCCGCGACGAGCGCGCCGAGATTGCCGATCTTTTGCGCGCATGGTCGCTTGATCCGGCGATTGACGTGATAATCTCAACCGGAGGCACCGGCCTGACCGGGCGCGATGTAACGGTCGAGGCGCATCGGGATGTGTACGAAAAAGAGATCGACGCGTTTTCCACCATGTTCACGATGATTTCCATGAAGAAAATTGGCACATCGGCGGTGCAATCGCGCGCTTGTGGTGGTGTGGCCAATGGCACCTATATATTCGCGCTGCCCGGTTCGCCCGGGGCCTGCAAGGACGGCTGGGATGACATTCTGGCGGCCCAGCTAGATTACACCCATCCGCCCTGCAATTTTGTCGAGATCATGCCGCGTCTGGAAGAGCACAAGCGCCGGAAGTAGCGCCAAAAATACCGACGGAACCACCTTCACAAACCGTTTAACGCTACATAGTTGGCATTGGATGGCCCTGATGATACCTTCTTGGCTGGCGACGGGTGCTTGCCTTGGAAAGGGCCAACAGCAATGAAATTCATGCAACGATCCCTGATGGGGCTGTTTTTGCTGGCACTGACGCTTGGCCTGCTGGCGCTTGCGGCAGGCTCCCTGCGCTCGACATTGGAAGAACGCGCCTCGCGCGAGGCAAGTCCGCGCCCCGCCCGCGAGCGGGTTTTTTCGGTTAATGTGCTGACCGTTATGCGCGACACCATCGCCCCCAAAATCGTGACTTTCGGTGAAATCCGCTCGCGCCGCACACTTGATCTGCGCGCGCCCGTGGGTGGAACCGTGGTCTTTCTGGCGGAGAATTTCGTTGAGGGTGGGCAGGTGAGCAAAGGCGAATTGCTGATCCGGCTTGATCCGGCAAACGCCCAATCCGCCCTTGATTTGGTGGAACGCGACGCCGCCGAAACCCGCGCCGAACTGGCCGAAGCTACGGCTGCCCTATTGCTGGCGCAAGACGAAGTCACCGCAGCGCGTGCGCAGGCCACTTTGCGCGATGCCGCCCTTAAGCGCCAACAAAACCTGTTGACCCGTGGCGTTGGCACCGAAGCCGCAGTTGAGGTTGCCGCCCTTGCCGCCGCCGCCGCGAATCAGGGCATCCTTGGCAAACGTCGATCCTTGGCGCAGGCCAAGGCGCGCATCACCAAGGCGAAAAGCGCGGTTGCACGCCAGGCATTAAGGCTGACCGATGCCAACCGTCGCTTGGCCGATACCGAGGTTTTTGCCGAATTCACCGGCGTTCTCAGCACGGTTTCGCTTGTTATCCGGCGGCCTTGTCAGCCCGAACGAAAAGCTGGCGCGGCTGATTGATCCGGCGGCGCTTGAAGTGGCGTTTCGTGTCTCCAACACCCAATTCGCCCGCCTAGTGGCGGCGCATGACGGCAAGATCGAGGGCGATGTGCGGGTGCGCCTTGAAATCCTCGGCCTTGATGTCACCGCCACCGGCCGGATCGAGCGGGTCAGCGGCGAGGTTGGCGATGGCCAAACCGGTCGCCAGATTTTCGCGCGCCTGCCCGAAGACATCACAACCGGCTTTCGCCCCGGTGATTTTGTGACCGTTGAAGCAGACGAGCCACCGATTTCCGGCGTCGCCCTGCTGCCCGCCACCGCTGTCGATGCTTCGGGTGTGGTGCTGGTGTTGGGTGAGGGCGACCGTTTGGAGGAAAAAACAGTTACGGTTCTGCGCAAGCAAGGCGACCGTGTGATCGTGCGCGCCAAAGGCTTGTTTGGTCGCGAGGTGGTCGAGGCCCGTT
>JAADIC010000069.1:3724-5876 GCA_013151535.1 Alphaproteobacteria bacterium
AAACCCCTGCGCAAAGGCGGGGCCGTCATTCCGGTTGAACCGGATATGATCGAGTTGACAGAGGAACGCCGCGCCAAACTGACCGCCTTTGTCCAAAGCAACGCCAATATTCCGAAGGTTCGCAAAGACCGTATTCTGGCCCGTCTGAAAGAAGACAGAGTGCCCGCCGAAATGGTCAACCGCATCGAATCCCGGATGGGGGGCTAAGCCGTGGCGATGGGTGGAAACTCCACCACACCCGCGCGCGGTCTGCTGTCGTATTTCACCCGCCACAAAACCGCCGCCAACCTGTTGATGGTGGTCATGGTGGTGCTTGGCCTGATCGCGGGCAGCAAAATCCGCTCGCAGTTTTTCCCGGACATCATCATCGAAATTGTCACCGTGTCGGTCAAATGGCAGGGCGCGGGGCCGGAAGACATGGACAACGCCATCGTGCAAGTGCTGGAACCGGCCTTGCTGGTGGTCGAAGGGGTTGAAAATACCACCTCGACCTCGCTGGAAGGGCGGGTTTCCATCCGGATGGAGTTTGAACCCGGCTATGACATGGCCCGCGCGGCGGGGGATGTGAAATCCGCCGTTGACGGCGTCACCGGTCTGCCCGATGCGGCGGAGGAGCCTGTCGTGCGCCGTGCCGCGTGGCGGGATCGGGTGACCGATGTGGTGATTACCGGGCCGGTCTCCAGCGACCAGTTGGCGCGTTTTGCCGATGAATTTGCCGGCCTGTTGTTCCGCAAAGGCGTCACCCGCACCACCATTCGTGGCGTGTCGGCCCCTGAAACCATCGTCGAGGTTTCCGAACCCGCCCTGATCCAGCACGATGTCAGCCTGCGCCAGATCGCTGACGCGATCCGGCAAGAAGCCTCGGCTGATCCGGCGGGCGATGTGGCGGGTGGCACCGCGCGGGTGCGCACCGGTGTCGCCAAGCGCAGCGCCGATCAGGTGGGGGCCATCGTCGTGCGCTCCAACCCCGATGGCTCGAAACTCTATGTCAGCGATCTGGCGCAGGTCAGCGTCAGCGGCGTCACCCGCAACCGCAATTATTTCGTCGGCGAAAACCCCGCCATCTCGATCCGGGTTGACCGCAACCAGCAGGGTGACGCGATTTCCATGCAGCAAACCGTGCAAGACGTCGCCGCCGAGTTGGAGTTGAGCCTGCCCCAAGGCGTCACCGTGCAACTGATCCGCACCCGGGCCGAGGCGATTTCGGATCGCCTGACCCTGCTGTTTGACAACGGCTTGATGGGCTTGGGGCTGGTGCTGGCGCTGCTGTTTCTATTCCTGAATGCACGCACCGCTTTATGGGTGGCGGCGGGTATTCCCGTGGCCATGTCAGCCGCGATTGCGTTGATGTATTTCGGCGGGCTGACGCTGAACATGATCTCGCTATTCGCGCTGATTATCACGCTTGGTATCGTGGTGGATGACGCAATCGTGGTCGGGGAGCACGCCGATTTTCGCGCCCGAAGGCTGGGCGAAGGCCCGGTCGAGGCGGCGGAAAATGCCGCGCGGCGCATGGCCTTGCCGGTGGTGTCGGCCACCGTCACCACCATCATCGCGTTCTTTGCCCTGACGGCCATTCGCGGTAAGTTCGGCACCCTGATCGCCGATATACCGTTCACCGTGATCGCGGTTCTGCTGGCATCCCTGATGGAATGCTTCCTGATCCTGCCGCATCACATGAGCGGTGCCTTGCGCGCGGCGCTGAAGAAACGCCACTGGTATGACTGGCCTAGCCATGTGTTCAATATCGGCTTTTCATGGTTTCGCTTGCAAATTTTCCGCCGCCTGATGGTGCTGGTCATCAAGCTGCGTTATCCGGTGATGGCGGGCATTGTGGTGGTGCTTGTTTCTCAGGTCAATCTGTTCATCAAGGGCGATGTGTCGTGGCGGTTCTTTAACGCGCCCGAACGCGGCTCGATCACCGGCAATTTCGCCATGGCCCCGGGGGCCAGCCGCGCCGATACGCTGGCGATGATGCGCGAATTGCAACGGGCGACCGCAGCACTTGGCCTCAAATACGAGGCCGAGTATGACCGAAACCCGGTTGATTTCGTCATGGCGGAGATCGGCGGCACGGCGGGGCGCGGGTTATCCGGCCAAGCGACCAAGGATCGGGATCTGCTGGGCGCGATCTCGATTGAGTTGATTGATG
>JAADIC010000102.1 GCA_013151535.1 Alphaproteobacteria bacterium
GCATGGCGGTGCCGCCATAAGAAACCAGCGGCAGCGGCACCCCGACAACCGGGGCCAGCCCCATCACCATCGACATGTTGACGGCAAAGAACAAAAAGAACGTGGCAGCGATGCCCAGCGTCAAAATCGATCCAAACCGGTCGCGGTTATTCAGCGCGGACGTGACGCAAAACAGAATGATGAGGGCATAAAGGAACAGCAAGGTCATGGCCCCGACAAAGCCCAACTCCTCGGCCAGGGTGGTGAAGATAAAGTCGGTTTGTTTTTCGGGCAGGAAGTTCAGGCGGCTCTGGGTTCCTTGCATGAACCCGCGCCCCGACCAGCCGCCAGACCCCAGTGCGATCTTGGATTGGGTGATGTGATAGCCCGCGCCAAGTGGGTCAAGCGAGGGATCCAGAAACGTGTCGATGCGTTTATATTGATAGTTTTTCAGCATCTGCCAATCGGTCCCGCGCGAGAACATCACCATCGCCACCATGCCCACCGCCGACATGAACGCGGTGGCGAAATAGGCCCAATGCACCCCGGCCAGCCACATCACCGCCGCCCCGCCAAACAGCAGCAGTAGCGCTGTACCTAGATCGGGTTGGCGAAGCACCAGCAACATTGGCAACGCGATCAAGATCAAGGGCAAAGCGACCCATGTCGGGCGTGAGACTTTTGAAACATCCAGCCAGTCGTAATAAGACGCCAGCGCCATCACCAACGCGATCTTCATCATTTCGGACGGTTGCAGACGGATCACGCCAAGATTGATCCAGCGCTGCGCCCCCATGCCGACCTCGCCAAAAAACTCGACCCCGATCAGCAGGAACAGGGCGAGGGCATAGATCACGCCCGAGACATTGCGCCAGAAATAGATCGGGATGAAGGCCACGAACAGCATCAAGACCATGCCAAGGGCAAAGCGTTTGGACTGGGCCGAAACCCAGGGATCGAAACTGCCACCGGCTACGGAGTAAAGCATGATAAAACCAAATCCCGACACCGCCATCACCAAGAGGATCAGCGGCCAGTTGAGGTATAACAGCTTGCGAAAACCGGTTGGCACGGACTTTTGGTTATGCACCAGATAGCTCATGTTTGCGGGCCTCGCAGGATCAGCTCTTTACGTTCGTTGCCGATACGGGTGCGCTGGCTTTTGGGATAGGCGCTGAGCGGTGGTTTTCCGTCATAAAGCGCTTCCAGCATAATATCGCGTACAATCGGCGCGGCAAAGCGCGAGCCACCGCCGCCATGCTCCACCACCACGGCCACCGCATAGCGCGGCGCGTCATAAGGTGCATAGGCCACATAAAGCGCGTGATCCCGGCGTTCCCATGCCAGATCGGCCTCGCTGATGACACCGCTTTTGCGTTCCGCGCGGGTGATGCGGCGCACTTGTGATGTGCCGCTTTTACCCGCCATGCGCAGCGAAGCCTCCTCGACCCGTGAGGCAAATCCAGTGCCGCCACGCTCGTTTGAAACCGCAACCATACCGCCACGCACTGCCGCAAAGGACGAACTGGAAATCCCGAGGGCCTGTTGCGGTGCAACCATCTGTTCCACCCCGCCGATGGATTTTATCAGGCGCGGAACCACATTGCGCCCGCTTGCCAGCCGCGCGGTCATCACCGCCAGTTGCAAAGGCGAGGTGGCGACAAATCCCTGGCCGATAGAGGCGTTGATCGTGTCGCCAATGCGCCAGGGTTCCTTGAAGCGCGCCTGTTTCCAGCTTTTGGTTGGAATCCGGCCATCGTTCACCGCGTTGAGCGGCAGCTCGAACTTCGTGCCAAGCCCGAACTGGCGCGCCATGGCCGAGATTTTTTCGATCCCGACCCGCTGGGCCAGCTCGTAATAATAAACGTCGCAAGATTGTTTGAGGCTGTTTTTCATGTCGATCCAGCCGTGGCCCGAGCGTTTCCAGCAGTGAAACCGCTGGTTTCCGACATCGATATAACCCCGGCAATTGATCTTTTCCCTGGTGTCGATAAACCCGCCTTCAAGCGCCGCCAGCGCCACCATCATCTTGAAGGTCGAGCCGGGAGGGAATGTTCCCTGTGTCGCCTTGTTGGAAAAGGGGCGATATTTATTCTCGCGCAGAGCATTGTAATCTTTCGAGGAAATCCCGTTGATGAATTTGTTCGGATCAAAACTGGGGGCCGACCCCAGCGCCATGATATCCCCATTGCGCACATCCATCACCACGGCGGCCGCCGATTGCCCGATAAGGCGGGCCTGCACATAATTCTGCAAGCCCTGATCGACCGTAAGCACCACATCCTGACCGGGCGTACTGTCGATGCGGTCGATCTCGCGCATGACACGGCCAACCGCATTGACCTCGATCCGCTTGCTGCCGGCCTTGCCGCGCAGGCGGCGTTCGATCTTGTCCTCAACGCCGGTTTTACCGATCTTGAAAGTTGGGATTTGCAGCAGCGGATCCTGATCCTCCTCATTCTCGAGATCGCGTTTGTTGACCGCGCCAACATAGCCAACGATATGGGCAAAATCCTCGACCATGGGATAATTGCGCTGCAATCCAACCTCGGCGGTGACGCCGGGCAGGGCAGGCGAATTGGCGGAAACAGCCGAGAGCTGTTGCCATGTCAGATGCTCGGCTATCGTAATCGGCACAAAATCGGCGCGGCGCTTCAGCTCTTTCAATGCGGCGGCGTAGTCATCAGGGGTGAGTGGGACGATTTTGCCCAAACGGTCCAGAATCTCGGCCACGTCACCGGCCTGTTCGCGCACCATGACGATGCGGTAATTTTGGTTATTTTCGGCAATCGGCACGCCCTTGCGATCAAAGATCAGCCCGCGCGCCGGGGGCAGCAGGCGGATATTGATGCGGTTTTCCTCGGCCAGAAGGCGAAATTCCTCGGCCTGATCGACTTGCAGATAGCGCAGGCGCAAGCCAAGCGTGCCCATGAAAGCGACCTGTGCGCCAAACAGGATCAAGCCGCGACGGGTCAGCTTTTTATGGCTCTGCTGGGAAAACCGTTTGTTGAGGCTCATGTCCGGCCTCCGAAAGATACGGCTTCGCGCGGTGTCACTTTGTGCAGGCGCAGTACAACGTAAGCGAACAACACGACCAAAGGATAGGCCAGAATGCTGGTCATGAAATGCAGCGCAAGCGTGCCGAAACCGGCTTGGGGCACGATCAAGAGGGACAGGATCAAGCGGTTGGCAATCATCACCAGAAACATGATCGCGCCGACAAAGGCCCATTCAAATGGAAAGGCCAGCTCGCGCAGGCGGTGTTCCTGATTGCGGCTAAACTCCATCGCCAGCACGATGATCGCCGTCCAAAGTCCCGGTGGCCGCATCAGCAAAATATCGGACAGGAAAAACACCAGCGCCACCAGCCAGACTGGCAGGAAATCCGGGCGGCGCAGCATGAAGGCAAAGCCGAGACCCAGCAGCAGATCAGGCGCCGGGATGAAGCGCGGAGTAAAGCCAAGCGGCACCAAACCAAGCGCCAGAACCAGCCAAGCGGCAGCAAAGAATGTCAGGCGGCCAAGCCAGAGGCGGGCAAAATAGGTGTTAGCCATCCTCGCCCTCCGTTGCGGTCGTGGTGGTTGGCGGCGCTTCAGACGCCCCGATCAACTCGTCGGACACGCCAATCGCCTCGGACGGCACGGCGCGCAGCACCCGCAAAAATTCAAGCCGCTGATAATCTGCCGCCAGTTGCACCAGCAAACGCCCACCCGGCCCCTGCACGATTTGGCCCGCCAGGATGCCCGGCGGGAACACATTGCCATCGCCCGAGGACACCACCCGATCACCGGGATTGACAAGTTCGGGCGTTTCCAGAAAATCAATCACCGGATAAAGCCCGTTGGTGCCCGACATGATCGCCTTGAGGCCCGAAGGCTGGATCGTCACCGGAATGCGGCTGTTGCTGTCGGTCAGCAGCACCACGCGCGAGGTGGAATTGGCGACGCCGGAAATCCGCCCGACCAGCCCCAGACCATCCATGGTGGCCCAGCCATCCAGCACCCCGTCGCGCGTGCCCACATTTATCAGGGCCGATTGGCGAAAGGGCGAACCTGAATCCGTCAGCACGATGCCGGTGATAAAGCTGAGCTTGGGGCTGATGCGCACATTGTTCAGATCCAAGAGTTTGGCGTTTTTCTGCTCCAGTTGCAAAGCCGCCTCGCGCCAGCCTTTCAGGCGTTGCAGCTCGCGGCGCAATTCCTGGTTCTGCTCGTAAATGTTGGCATAGGACTGGAAATCGCTGAACATCCGGCTGAAACGTGCGGCGGGCAGCAACAGCCAATCCATGCGCGGCACGATCTTATCCACCAGCGCCATGCGGAACTGTTCAACCCGTGGATTATCAATCCGCCACAGCAAAAACACGCCCAGCAGCATCACCACAAGCACCCCGATCAAAACTTTTCTGATCGAGCGTCCATAGTGCTGATCTGCCTGTCGGTCTCGCGCCACTGGCATGTCCTTGGTCTAGATTAATGCGCTGTCAGCTATCGTAGTCGATCACATGCTGAAGCTGTTTTTCATATTCCAGCGTTTTGCCGGTGCCCATGGCGACGCAGGTCAGGGATTCTTCGGCCACGGAAATGGCAAGGCCCGTCTGTTCACGCAGGGCCAGATCAAGATCGCCTAACAATGCGCCGCCACCTGTCAGCATGACGCCACGATCGACGATATCTGCGGCCAGATCGGGGGGCGTGGCTTCAAGCGCGCTCATCACCGCTTCGTTGATTTGCTGGACGGGTTCGGACAGGGCCTCGGCCACCTGGGCTTGCGTAATCTCGGTTTCTTTCGGCACGCCGTTCAAAAGGTCACGCCCACGAATGGTCATGGCATGGCCGCGCCCGTCATCTGGCATGCGCGCGGTGCCGATCGAGGTTTTGATCCGCTCTGCCGTGGCCTCACCGATCAGCAGGTTTTGCTGACGGCGCAGGTAGCTGATAATCGCTTCATCCATACGGTCACCACCAACCCGCACCGAGCGCGCATAAACGATGTCGCCCAGCGATAGAACCGCAACTTCAGTCGTGCCGCCGCCAATATCGACCACCATCGAACCTGTAGGGTCAGTAATCGGCATGCCCGCGCCAATCGCCGCCGCAATCGGTTCGGCAATCAGCCCGGCCTTGCGCGCACCCGCTGACAGAACCGACTGGCGAATGGCGCGTTTTTCCACCGGGGTCGCCCCGTGCGGCACACAGACGATGATCTTGGGCTTGGTGAAGGTTGTGCGTTTATGGACCTTGCGGATGAAATGTTTAATCATTTCCTCGGCCACATCAAAATCGGCAATGACACCGTCGCGCATGGGCCGGATCGCCTCGATTGAACCCGGCGTGCGGCCCAGCATCAGTTTGGCATCCTCGCCCACGGCCAGCACGGTTTTGCGCCCGTCTTTGATGTGATAGGCGACAACCGATGGCTCATTCAGAACGATGCCCTTGCCCTTGACGTACACAAGCGTGTTGGCGGTTCCGAGATCAATGGCCATATCGGCGGAAAATAGACTAGAAAACAGCCCCCACATGCAGTCAAAACCTTGTTCGTCGTTGCAATGATCGCGGTGTGTTCGGGGAATCCCGAAGGGGGATTCTTCTGACCGCGAAACTTGCCTTTTATAGGCGCGGGAAGGCGCGCGCGTAAAGAGGGCGTTGTGGGGGGATGGGCGCGAATTCGCTCAATAAATCCGCGCCCTTCAATGATCTTATTCAGTGAAGGTTGAACACCCTATTGCGGCGCCGATTTTTCCCGCCGCACCAGCAATTTGTTCAGCGCGTTGACGTAAGCCTTGGCCGAGGCCACCACCGTGTCGGTATCGCTGCTCTGGCCGGTGACGATCTTGCCGTCCTCTTCCATGCGAACAGAAACCGTGGCTTGGGCATCGGTGCCCTCGGTCACCGCATTCACCTGATAAAGTTGCAGGCTGGCTTTGTGCTCGAACAGGGCTTTAACGGCGTTGAATGTCGCATCCACCGGCCCGTCGCCAGTGGCCTTCACCGCGTGATCTTCCCCGTCAATCGTCAGGGTCAGTTCCGCACTTTGCGGTGACTGGGTGCCGCAGATCACCCGCAGGAACTTGACCTGCATCCGGTCATTCGCCGCATTTGTATTGCTGTCAGTCATCAGGGCGACCAGATCGTCGTCGAACACCTCTTTCTTGCGATCAGCCAGTTCCTTGAAGCGCACGAATACGTCGCGCAGTTGGTTATCGCCCAGCTCGAACCCCAAATCGGACAATTTGGCGCGCAACGCCGCGCGGCCGGAATGTTTGCCCATGACCAGATTGGTCTCGGACAGGCCAATATCCTCGGGCCGCATGATCTCAAAATTCTCGGAGTTTTTCAGCATGCCATCCTGATGGATACCGCTTTCATGCGCAAAGGCATTCTTGCCGACGATGGCCTTGTTGAACTGCACCGGAAAGCCCGAGACCGTCGCCACCATGCGGCTGGCCTGAATGATCTTGGTGGTATCAATGCGGGTTTGGTAAGGCATGATGTCGTTGCGCACCTTCAGCGCCATCACCACTTCTTCCAGCGCAGTATTGCCCGCGCGTTCACCCAAGCCGTTGATTGTACACTCAATTTGGCGCGCGCCAGCTTCAACCGCCGCCAGCGCGTTGGCTGTCGCCATACCCAGATCGTTGTGGCAATGGGTGGCGAAAATGATTTCATCGGCCCCCGGCACGGTTTCAATCAGCATACGGATCAGATCGGCACTTTCACGCGGCGCGGTATAGCCCACCGTGTCGGGAATGTTGATCGTGGTGGCCCCGGCTTTGATGGCGATTTCAACCACGCGGCACAAATAGTCATGCTCGGTCCGGGTCGCGTCCATCGGCGACCATTGCACATTATCACACAGATTGCGCGCACGGCTGACGCTGGTGTGGATCACCTCGGCCATTTCGTCCTTGGTCAGGTTGGGAATGTCCCGATGCAAAGGCGAGGTGCCGATGAAGGTGTGGATGCGCGGTTGCGGCGCGTGTTTCACCGCCTCCCAGGCGCGATCAATGTCACCGTCCTTGGCGCGGGCCAGCCCGCAGATCACCGAATTGGTTGAGCGGCGTGCAATCTCGCTGACCGCTTCAAAATCGCCTTCCGAGGCGATGGGAAACCCGGCTTCGATGATATCCACCCCCATATCATCCAGCAGCTCGGCGATTTCCAGCTTTTCGTTATGGCTCATGGTGGCGCCGGGGGATTGCTCGCCGTCGCGCAACGTCGTGTCGAATATCAGGACGTGATCCTGTTCGGAATTTTCCGGTTTTGTCATGGTTTTTCTCGTATGTTTCTTAGCGTTGAGGTCTGTTCTTCCGGCGCGGTTTATTTCCCCTCTGAGCGGACGCGCCTTGAACAGGCACGCTCAGAGGCGGCTAAGAAGAAGCGCAATCAGACCGAGGGCGGGCAGGGGCCGCAAAGGTACAATGATATGTGCGCTTGTGTTCATGGCGTGGACTATAGCCGGAAAAGCATGAAGATAAAGCCCTGATTTGGCCCTTTGGTCGGGGCGCTATTGCGAGCCATCTTCGACAAACCGCCCATCAACCCATTTGCCAGCGCGGATTTTGCCGCTGGCGTAAACCATACGCCCGTCGCCCTGACGTTTGCCAGCTACGAAAAAGCCGGTGTAAACATCGCCATTGGCGTAAGAGGCCACGCCTTTCCCATCAATCTCGCCGTCCTTCCACTGGCCTTCATAAGTAAAACCATCCGGCATGGTGATGGTGCCCTGGCCCGCGCGTTTACCGGCGATGAACTGGCCTTTGTAGATTGTGCCATCCGCATAGGTCGCCTCGCCCTGACCGTCACGCAAACCATCCGCCCACATGCCGGTATAGGTGTAACCATCGCCAAACGTCATGGTGCCCTTGCCGTGGTTCTTGGCGTTCTGAAACTCGCCCTCGTAAACCAGCCCGTTGGCATAGGTGGCGCGGCCCGTCCCCTCGATCACGCCCTTTTTCCAGGTGCCTTCATAAGTAGAGGCATCGGAATAGGTGATTTTGCCAGTGCCATCGGCCAGATCGTTCTTGAACTCACCCACATAGATTGAGCCATCGGGATAGGTGACGCGGCCCTGCCCCTCGATCCGGCCCTCTTGCCATTCGCCGTCATAGATATAGCCGTCATTGCCGGTGAACAGCCCCTTGCCCTGACGTTTGTCGTTGATAAAGCCGCCTTCGTAAGTGTCACCATTGGCGTAACGTACAAGGCCGGTGCCGTGGCGCTGGCCATTGACCAGAAGCCCTTCGTAAATGTCGCCATTGGCCTGGGTCAGCACCCCCAGCCCGTTGATCTGGCCGTTCTTCCACGCGCCGACATAGCCAAGCCCGTCAGGCATTTGCAACGAGCCTTGCCCCTCGCGTACACCGCTGACGATATCGCCCTCATAGATCGCACCGTCCGGATAGGTGATCTTGCCCTTGCCATCCTTGATGCCGTTCAGCCAACTACCCTCGTATTTATAGCCGTTCGGGCTGGTCATCACGCCCATGCCATGTTGCAATGCATTGGCAAACTCGCCCTCATAAACCACCCCGTTGGCGTAACGCGCCACACCTTTGCCCGAGATTTTGCCATCAACCCAGCCGCCCACATAGGTGCCGCCATCGGCAAACGTGATCTTGCCTTCGCCTTCGGGTTTTCCGGCTGCAAAGCTGCCTTCGTAAACCGCGCCGCTGGGAAATTGCGCCACACCCTGGCCGCGGATTTCACCCTCGAACCACTCGCCGGTATATTCATAGCCGTTGGGCAGGCGGTAAGTGCCGGTGCCATGCTGTTTGCCGTCCTTGAACGTGCCTTCGTAAACGCCGCCGGTTTCTTCATATTCTTTGGTGATGACCTCGCCCGTGTTTTGGGCAAAGCCCGAGGTCGCGACGCCCGACAGGGCCAAGCCAAGCGCGGTGGCGCGAAGTAGTGTGTTGATATGTGTCAAAGTTAGCTCCCGAAGCATTGCCCTGGGCAATCGCGAAGAATGGCCCGACGCAACCCTAATCGCTTGGATTTTCCCTGACAATGTTTTTTGCGTTTTTTGCAGTTTTCCTGCGGCATGGTTCTGTTACACATGGCCTGAACCGCCAATTCAGGGACCGGACATGACCGACAACTTTCGCCTGACGCTTGCACAGCTTAACCCGACGCTGGGGGATTTGGCTGGAAATGCTGCAAAAGCCGTGATCGCGTTTCATGCCGCCAAGGCGGCGGACTCTGATATGCTGGCCCTGCCCGAGATGTTCATTTCCGGCTATCAGGCCCAGGATCTGGTGCTGAAACCGGCCTTCACCGCTGACGTGATGGCGCATGTGGCCAAGCTGGCGCGCGATTGTGCTGATGGGCCGACAATTGGCATTGGCGGGCCACTGGCTGAGGGTGGCAAGCTATACAACGCCTATTTCATCCTGAAAGGCGGTAAGATCGTTGCCACCGTCAAAAAGCACCATCTGCCGAATTATAATGTGTTCGATGAAGAACGCCTGTTCGCATCGGGTGAAATCACCGGCCCCTATTCGGTTGGTCCCATCCGCATCGGCACCCCGATCTGCGAGGATGCCTGGCATGAAGATGTGTGCGAGGCGTTGCAGGAATCCGGTGCTGACATTCTGCTGATCCCCAACGGTTCGCCCTATTTCCGCGATAAATTTGACCGACGCATCAGCCATATGGTGGCGCGGGTCGTGGAAACCGGCTTGCCGCTGGTGTACCTCAATATGGTCGGTGGGCAGGACGATCAGGTGTTTGATGGCGGCTCGTTCGTCTTGAACCCCGGCGGTGATCTTGCGGTGCAGATGCAGATTTTCGACGAAGAAATCACTCATGTGGATTTTGAGCGGGGTGAAAACGGCTGGAAGGCGATTAAGGGCGAGCGGAAAACTTTCCCCGATGTCTGGGAGCAGGATTACCGCGTCATGGTGCTTGGCCTGCGCGATTACATGGGCAAGACCGGCTTCAAAAAGGTTCTGCTGGGCCTGTCTGGCGGTATTGACAGTGCGATTGTCGCCGCGATTGCGGTGGATGCGCTGGGCGCGAATAATGTGCGCTGCGTGATGATGCCCTCGGAATACACGGCGCAAGATTCGCTGGATGACGCGGCTGAAGTGGCCGAAGTTCTGGGCTGTCGTCTGGATAATGTGTCGATTGGCGCGGGGCGTGCGGCGATAACCGAAACCTTGGCGCCGTTGTTTGAAGGCCATGCGCCCGACGTGACCGAGGAAAACATCCAGTCCCGTCTGCGCGGCCTGCTGTTGATGGCCATGAGCAACAAATTCGGGGAAATGTTGCTGACAACCGGCAATAAATCCGAGGTCGCGGTGGGCTATGCTACGATTTATGGTGATATGGCGGGCGGTTATAACCCGATCAAGGATCTATACAAAATGCGGGTGTTTGAAACCTCGCGCTGGCGCAATGAACATCACCGCGACTGGATGCTGGGTCCTAAGGGCGAAGTGATCCCGAACCGGATCATCGATAAACCACCCACGGCGGAATTGCGCGAGGGCCAGAAAGACAGCGATAGCTTGCCGCCTTACGAAGTGCTGGACGCGATCCTTGAACGGCTGATTGATCTTGACCAGTCGGTGGCCGAAGTGGTGGCGGCAGGGTTTGATCGCGCCGTGGTCAAGCGTGTGGAACACCTGATCTACATCTCGGAATACAAGCGGTTTCAGTCGGCCCCGGGGCCAAGGACGTCAGGTAAGGCGTTCTGGCTGGATCGGCGTTATCCGATTGTGAACCGCTGGCGCGATGAGGGTTAGGTTGGAGTGCGGCCCCAAGGCCTCCGGCGGGGATATTTGTGGAACAAAGGTGAAGGTTAAAACCCCCTAGCTGAACCCGAAAATGAATTGCAGGATTACGGTGAGTCAAACGAAACATCAAAAGGATCGGAAAAATGGTTCATACGGTACTGGAACACGCAAACATCACTGTCAGTGATGTGGCAAAAACATCGGAAATGCTGTGCGAGCTGTTTGACTGGCGCGTGCGCTGGAAAGGAAAGCCGGGCGAGTCGATCCATGGCGGTTTATCCTGGCATGTGGGATCGGAAGGCACCTATCTGGCCGTTTATTCACAGGGCGGCGAGCGTGATTCCGGTGACAGTTATATGATGCCGGGCGGCCTCAATCATATTGGCGTTGTGGTTGACGATCTTGATCTGGTCGAGCGGCGGGTTATCGCGCGCGGCCTGCTCCCGAAAAGCCACGCCGATTACGAACCGGGCCGCCGGTTCTATTTCGATGATCCCGACGGGATCGAGTTTGAGGTAGTTTGTTACCGGTAAACAAGGCTCCCCCCTTCAACACAGGAAGGGGGGACAGGTCGCCCTGCAATGCCTCAAACACTCGTTACCAGACTTGTTTGCAGGTTTTGATCTGATAATGGGTTAATTTTATGGCCTGGCCTGTCGAAAAGTTGACGTAATTTTTAGGGCGTTAAGTTGCCCGCTGCTGTATTTTTCGGTAAGGCGTTGAAAACACATTGGTTTAAGGCGCTAAGGGTTAGGGCCTCGGAGAGGCTTTAAAATAAAATGCGCGACTAAAAATGTAACCATTGCAACCTATTGTTGTAATTATACATCCTATCCGCAGCCTAATCACCTTCAAACTCACACAGAATATGCACGTTCATCCCCATTTCAGCCAGCTTTGCCCGCCCTCCCAGCGCCGGAAGATCAATGATGAAAGCGCAGCCAACAACCTCGCCGCCGACCCGTTCAATCAGCTTGATACCCGCCTCGGCGGTGCCGCCAGTCGCCAGCAGATCGTCAACCACCAGAATACGTTCGCCCGCCGCGATCACGTCCTCATGCATTTCCATGACCGCTTGGCCGTATTCCAGCTCATAGGCCTGCTCAACCGTGCGGCCCGGCAATTTGCCCTGTTTGCGGATCGGCACAAACCCCACCGAAAGCTGATGCGCGATGGCACCGCCAATGATGAAACCGCGCGCCTCCAACCCGACAACCTTGTCAATCGGCGCCCCGGCGTAAGGGTGCAACAACTGGTCAATGGCGATGCGAAAACCGCGCGGATCGGCAAACAGGGTGGTCACATCGCGAAACTGGATGCCCGGCTTGGGAAAATCTGGAATGGTGCGGATGTAATCCTTGACGTCGCGCGAAGGGGTCATCGAGTTTGCTCCGGTGGTTGGGTGTATCACAGGCAAGTGTTAACGTCTGAAACCGGCAAGTGAAACCTCTCAAATCAACCTGCGGCGAAAAGGGCTTGCCCGGATGGATCATTTGCCCGAAAGTTCAGCAAATCACCGATGCAATGGGGGCCGATTTGAAGAACACACCGGAAAATGCCGCGCCGAAAGACGCTAAAGCCAGACGAAAGCCCCCAAGGGTCATTTGTTATCCGGCCGACGACCTGCCCGAGCGTCCCATGGATATTTACCGCCAAGCCCGCCGCAATATGGTGAAAACCGACGCGGTGACAATCGCGCCGCGCGAGGCCGGGTGTTTTCAGGTTCCCGCCGGGCATTTCTTTCGCATCACCTCGGTTGAGGGGCCGCAAGTCGGCGATCTGAACCTGTTTAACGCGCATGATTTGAACGAGCATTTTTATTCCGGCAAAACCCGGGCACTGCATGGAACCCATATTTCGACTGGCGACAGTATGTGGTCGGGATTTCCCTATCTGCGCCCGATGGCGAGTGTGACCCATGACACGCTGGATTGGTACGGCTGGGATCAGGATGGCGGTTCGGTCCACGATGTGATCGGCACGCGCTGCGATCCCTATACCAATCATTTGCTGTACGATGTTGACTACCATCACTGCTGCCACAGTAACCTGACACGGGCGCTGGCCGCGCATACGGGGATGGATATTCTTGTGGCCGAGGGCCATGTACATGACGTTCTGAACGTGTTCATGTTGACCGGATTCACCCCTGACACGCACCAGTATTTCATGAAAGCCAGCCCGGTGCGCCCCGGCGATTATCTGGAGTTTTTCGCGGAGATCGACCTGCTGGGCTGCCTGTCTGCCTGCCCCGGCGGGGATTGCTCGGCCTCTCATTCGGATGATGTGGCCGCTTGTTATCCGCTTCTGATCGAGATTTTCGCACCTGAAAGCGGGGCGCTCAAGGGTTGGAACAGCCCGCCGCCGAATTCATATTCCAGATCCCACGGGGTTTAGCGTCACCCCCAGAGGCCCGGTTTGAAAACCATCAGCCAGAAAATACCCATCAACGCCAGAAAGGCCGGCCAACCCAGCGTTAACCACATGCGAAACAGGCGCTTGGCCTCCATCGGCGTTGAATCATCATGGATTTCAGCCGAAGGGCCGGTCAAATCCCGAATTCGGATTTGCAGATGAACCACGGGTGCCCAGCACAGAAACGCCAACAGATAAAGCGCGTAAACGCTCAGCAGCCAAGGCTCGGTTACTGAAAAACCCGATAGATACACCAGCCATAATCCGGTGATCGGCTGAACGATGCCCGCCGGTGTGGTGAACAGCCAATCGGCCAGAACCACCCCCTTGGCAACCCGGTGAATGATCTTGGCGCTGCCGCTTTTGAAAGCCCAAACCATTTGAAATGCAGTGCCGATCCCGGTGCCAAACAACAGGGTTGAAGATAGAATATGCGTATATTTCAGCCAGAGATACGGATCATTCATCTTTCATGCTCCAGCTCAATCCAGACCATGATGGCCAGCAGAACCGGCAGGTTTTTGAGCAAGCCACCAAAGGGATCAAGCCAGAGTTGCGGGGCGATAAAGCTCAGGCCAATCGTGTAAGCCAGCACCAGTACCAGTTGGATACGGCCAAGCCGGGCCGGTCGCCAATTGCGAACCAGACCGGCAGCAATGGCCAGATCAACCAGCCCGCCCAGTCGCGCGGCCCAGACCAGAACAGGCTCGGACAATCCCGTATCGCCAAAATGTGCGATCCATTGGCTGGCGGGCAGAAAGACACCCAAAAGACCCGAAACCAGCCACATCAGGGCCAGCCCGAACCGCAGGGCAGGGCGTAGCAGGTATAGCCTCGCCTGCCAGATATCCTGGGTTCCGGCGGGGCGCGCTGCCAGAAATTCCGACACACCGCGCGGGTGGAATTTCAGGTTTCGCAAAATGTCCCGATTGTCCGCCAGCACGCCGCCTTCAAGCTGTTTGATCGAGGTCGCGCTGATCGGGCCAAGTGACAGAAAATCGCCGATCCTGCCCAGAACCCCGGCGATTTTCCAAGGGATATGCAGCAACCGTGCGGGCGGAATGCCAAGCCAACGGCGATAGTTGCGGAAAAGTGCGGCCTGTTCGATTTCCTCGGCTCCACCGATTTCAAAGCACCCTTGCAATTCGGTGGATTGCAGCGCTTCAAGCACAACCTCGGCCAAATCCGTAGCGTGAATTGGGTTGAACGCCGTATCGCCCTTGCCGATCACCGGAATGGCAAACGGAAACGCCGCCAGCGCGCGCAGCAAGGATGAGCCACCGTAAGAGGTATCACCCAGAACCAGCCCCGGGCGCAGAATGGTGAACGGGAGCGCGCTGTTTGTCGCCGCAGCCTCGCCCATGCGGCGAAACTTGGCGAATAGCGTTTCGGCCTCGGTTCCCACGGCTGAAATCAAAACGCCCCGCGCGGTTGACGGCAGGGCCGCGTAAACAGCCGCCGGTGCCAGCACATGAACCGCATTGAATTGATCGTTGGAACCGGTCAGCAAGCCAGCGGCGTTGACAACATAATCGACATCCCGCACGGCCCCCTGCCAATAGGCTTTGTCATGGCTGTCAGGCCGGTACAGATCAGCCTTGAAGACCGCAAACCCCATGCGCTCCAGCGCGGTGACCCGGCGCGCTGAACACAGCACCTCAAATCCCGAATTCCGAAAATGAAATGCCAAATGCCGCCCAATGAAACCATCCGCGCCAAGCAGCAGAATTTTCTTGGGAGGGATAGGTTTCACGCCCTCTATCCCGCGCGTCTGAGGGTTGCCGTCAGCACCCCCATACCGATCAGGGCCAGCCCGCCGCCGCGGTTGAGGTTGCGTAAAGTGGCGGGTTTGGCGATCCGCGCCCGCATCTGGTCCGCCAGCAGCGCGTAGGCCAGCGCGTTCAGGGCGGCCAGCGTCACGAAGGTGGCAATCAGGATGGCGAATTGTGGGGCCAGCGGGGTTTCGGGGCGCAGGAACTGCGGCACGAAGGCGATGAAAAAGGCGATGGATTTCGGGTTCAATGCTGTGACGGTCATGGCGTGGCCGAATATTTTTGGCGCGGCGATCCTGTCGGTATTTGTGTCAGCTTCAAGCCCATGATCGGGGTTTGAACGCAGCATCTGAACGCCGATATAGATCAGGTAAATCGCCCCTATCCATTTCAAAACACTGAACAATGTGGCCGAAGCCAGCACCAGCGCCCCAAGCCCGACCAGTGAAGCCGTCATGGCGACCAAATCTCCAGCCGCCACCCCAAGGGCGCTGGCCACCGCCACCCGTCGCCCCTGGCTCAGGGCATAGCTCAGTACCAGCAGGATCGTCGGGCCGGGGATCAGCAGCAACAGGGTCGAGGCGGCGATGAAGGTCAGCCAAAGTTCAAGGGTCATGATCTGGCTTCAAATCTGGCCCCAACATCCGTCCGGCCACTGCGTCAAGTTTGGCAATAAGGGCCGGATCGCGGGCTTCGGGGGCGGTCAGGATGGCGAATTCAAGGGCGCGGTCACAGTCGTGCGGGCAGGGATTACGATCTGATTTCAACAAGTTAGGCAGATGTGACACCAACCCGCGGGCTTTGTCGGCGTTGCCCATAAGGGTGGCGATGATCTTGGTCACGTCAACCTCGCCGTGATCCGGATGCCAACTGTCGTAATCGGTAATCATGGCGACGCTGGCATAGCACAATTCGGCCTCGCGCGCCAGTTTCGCCTCGGGCATGTTAGTCATGCCGATCACATCGGCCCCCCAGCTTTCGCGATACATTTTGCTTTCGGCCAATGTGGAGAATTGCGGGCCTTCCATAGCCAAGTAAGTGCCGCCCTTGTGGACGGTGATGCCCTCGGCCTTGGCCGCTTCAAAACAGGCTTGCGACAGGCGCGGACAGGTGGGGTGGGCGACCGAGACATGGGCGACGCAGCCGGGGCCGAAAAAGGATTTTTCACGCGCGAATGTGCGGTCAATGAATTGATCTACAACGACAAAATCACCCGGTGCCATTTCATCGCGGAACGATCCACAAGCGGAAATCGAGATCACATCGGTGACGCCAGAACGTTTCAACGCATCGATATTGGCCCGGTAATTGATCGAGGATGGGGTCTGAACATGCCCCCGCCCGTGACGCGGCAGAAAGGCCATTTTGACGCCGTTCAGCGTACCAAAAAGAACCTCGTCCGAGGCTTCACCCCAAGGCGTTTCCACCCGCCGCCATTCAGCATTTTCCAGCCCGTCAATGTCGTAAACCCCGCTGCCGCCGATCACCCCGATCATGGTTTGCATTCGCGTCCCCTCGTCATTTTTCACCCCTGCTTAGCGTAGCGCGCAAGGCGGGAAAAGGGGGCGTTTTCGCGATGCACAAGGTATGCACAACCTGTACACAAGCTGTACAGATGATTTGTGGCAGGAAACGGCCCTAGTCGCGCTTGATAATGCCGGTGACAGCGGCGGCGGCGAGGGCGGTGACGATCCAGCCGAGGGTCGACATGACCCAGCGCAGCCACCACAATTGCCGCCCCCAGGGGCCGCGCTCGGTCGAGGGGGCCCAGGCCGGGGTCTGGCCGAATTCTATGATCGGGATGACCACGTCGGCGGCGTAGGCGAAAGTATTGAAGCTCTCCCAGTCCTGACCGGGGCCGCCTTTGGCGGACCAGCGTTCGGCAGGGTTGGCGATGTCCGGATTGGTGGCAAGGTCTTGCCATGCCTTCGAGGCGAGGATAGGGCCGGAATTGGGGGCAAAGCTGCCTTCCTGCCAACTATAATGGGCGACAGTAGCTGTGATTGTGAACAGGACAGCGAGCACATAAAGGCTGCGCCACGGTTTCAGACCATAACCGATGGAGGCGCGCTGGGCGATGTCCCAGAGCCAGCGCAGGATATTTGTTGCCAAAGACAACGCCCAACGAACACCTGTTTTCTTTGCTCCGTCAGGTTCAAGAACGGCGCGCTTGCGGTCGTGCTTGCGCGACAGGCGGTTCAGTTCCAGCAGCACATCGCGCGCATCCCGCTCGTGGCCCATTTCGCGCAGTACTTTGGCGAGTTGCACATAGGGTTGCGGGAAGAACTGGCCGTTCCAAGTGGTGCCACGCGATAGCCATTCAAGGCGGCTGGCAGCGTCAGTGGAGCCGTGAATACGGTCATAGGTGAAACCATCGAGAACGAGGCGTCCTTGCTCTGGCCACGAGGGTAAATCGTCGGCAAGATCGCCAGTGTGGGCAGAGGTTAGATTGACCGAACCTTGCGGAATTTTGACTTCACGCCAGAAAAAACCTTGAAGCACGTTCAGTTTTTGAGCGTTCAGGGCGTCTCCCTCGGGGTTCTCGAAACTGCTCTTCTCGCAATTCAACTGACCGCTGATCTCAGCACCCGACAGGTTGACTTCGCCCTTGGCCTGAAACCCGTTGCTAAGGAAGACAGAACCTTTGACGACAATACCGTCGGCGGTCAGGCTTGGCAGGTGGCTTCCATTGAGGTTCAGAAAATCACATTTGGCGTGCATGAGGACCAGTGGGTGAACAAGGGTGCAGTTGAACAGTCCAATCGTCCCCTTTGCGGATTGAAAGGAAAGGTCAAGCCAGCCGGTTACATGCGCGCCAGTTAGTTTAACCCCCTCCCGCACCACACATTCATCACAGCCGCCGAGGATCAGGAAGCGCAGCAGTTCGGCGCGGATTTGGCGGCTTTTGTCATCGGCTTTTGGCAGTTCGCCATTGCCGAGTTTGCAAACATCCCCCGCCTTACACGCCTCAATCAGGGCCTTTTCGGCCTTATTCACTTCTCCAATGTCTTTATATTTGCGGATATACGCCATGGCTGGGCCTTTTGGGGGTCACGCTAATGGCAGGTTATATTGGAAGCAAGCGGATCAATCATCGGGGCGCATCAGCTCGAACACCTCGCGCACCACGGTGTAATCGCGATAGCCGAGGCGCGACAAGGGTTGGTAGGTCGAGACGTCAAAGCGGCCGTTGACCACGCAATCGTCGCGCATGTGGATGCCTGTCACCTCGCCGAAAACCACGAAGTTCGCCGGGCCTTCGGCCTTGATGATCTGGGTCATTTTGCATTCCATCGAGGCGGGCGAGGCCGCCACGCGGGCGCAGTCGATGGTTTCGCAATCGGCCTTTTCAAGGCCGGCTTTGACGAATTCATCGACCGAGGCCTCGAAGTTTTCGCTGGTGATGTTCATGGCGTGCATCAGCGCCTCGGACACCACGTTGACGCAGAAAACCCCGGTCTCGCGGATGTTGTTCAGGCTGTCTTTGACATCCGTTGTGGCGAACATGACTTGCGGCGGCGTATAGGCGATGCCGTTGAAGAAGGAATAGGGCGCGAGGTTGTCTTGGCCCGCAGCACTTCGGGTCGAGATCCAGCCGATGGGGCGGGGGGTGACGATGGCGTTGAACGGGCTGTGGGGCAGGCCGTGGCCGTCTTTCGGGCGATAAAACATGCGGTTTTCCAGTTGTGGTTTGCCCCTTTGCTAGCTGCGTGTTAGGGGAAAATCCAGAGCAATCAACGGTTTCGCAACTTGCGCCGTTAAAAGCAGGTTTTGCAGCCATGTTTCGTATTTCCCCTGAAACCCTAGCGGATGAATTCGAGGTCGAGTATCTTTACGACCTCAGCTTCGCGCCGGGGCGTCAGGCGTTGAGTTCGTATCGGTTGCGTGATGGTGTGGCACCGGTTGCGGCGCTGTCGTTGGTGGCGCGTGACGGGCTGGACGGGGTGGCGGGCGCGATCCGCTATTGGCCGGTTTTGATCGGTGCGGCGCGGCATTCAGCCCTGTTGTTGGGGCCGGTGGCGGTGCATCCAACCCATCAGGGGGAGGGTTTGGGTGCCTCGTTGATCTGGGAATCGCTGGAGCGGGCGCGCCGCGCGGGCTGGACGCGCGTGCTGCTGGTCGGGGATGCGCCCTATTACCAGCGGTTCGGGTTCTCAAAGTTGGGCGGGTTGGAATTTCCGCCGCCGACCAATCCGGATCGACTTTTGGGGCTGGCGTTGGTCGAGGGCGGCTTTGACGGGGTGAGCGGGCTGGTTCAGGGGTTTACGGGTCGGGCGTCGGAAATCTAGGCTACCGGCTATTGCGACGCTGGGCTGATAAATTTCATAATAACAGTATGTTACGATAATATGGGCTTCAATAAACTAGAAAACCGGTTTATCGGTCTATTGGTAGACCGGTGCGCCGGTTTATCGGTCTATCAGTCAATCGGTCTGCATCCGGCTGCCTCAAATCGTTGTCAGCCAATGCTCCACCGCCGGGCGCACCGATTGCGCGCCCGAGGCCCTTGCCATGTTGATAACGGCGCGCGCCTCGCTGAGATTGACCCGGCGCAGCAAATGTTTGACTGGCCCGATCGAGGCCGGGCGCATGGATAATGTGCGCAGGCCCATGGCGGTGAAACACAATGCTTCAAGTGGCCGCCCCGCATCTTCGCCGCAAAAACTGACCGGGGTGCCAAGATCATCGCAGCGTTTAGCGATTTGTTCGATGAAGGTCAGAAAACTGACATTCAGGGTATCGTAGCGCCGCCGCACGCGTTCATTTTCGCGATCCGCCGCAAAGAAAAACTGCTTCAGGTCATTGCCGCCGATGGAGATGAAATCGGCCAGCTCAAAGAACTGGTCCGGCGCGAAAGCGAGGCTCGGGGTTTCCAGCATGGCACCGATTTCGATGTCGTCAGACACCGGATGGCCAAGCGTTTTTTCCCGCTCGATTTCATCCAGAAACCTTTGCCGGGCCTCGGTAAACTCTTCAAATTGGGCGATAAACGGGAACATGATTGACATCGGGCGGCCATTGGCTGCGCGCAAAAAGGCCTGCAATTGCATGCGCATAACGCCGGGTTTATCAAGGCCAAGGCGGATCGCGCGCCAGCCCATGGCCGGGTTCGGCTCATCCTGACGCTTCATATAAGGCAGCACCTTGTCCGAGCCGATATCAAGCGTACGAAACACGATGCGCTTGCCTTTGGCCGAGGCAAGAATGGACGAATAAAGCTTGGCCAGATTGCCCCGTCGCGGCACGGTTTTGCGGGTCAGAAACTGCAATTCAGTGCGAAACAGGCCAACCCCGTCGGCCCCGGAACTCTCTAAGCTGGGCAGATCGGCCATCAGCCCGGCAT
>JAADIC010000189.1 GCA_013151535.1 Alphaproteobacteria bacterium
GAATGTCGGCTCGGGCGCGGTTACCGCGACCTTCAACCAGATCGAGCACGCCGATGTGGCGATTGTCATTGGTTGCAATCCGGCGGGCAACCACCCGGTGGCAGCGACGTTTTTCAAGCAATTCGTGGCCCGCGGTGGCAAGCTGATCGTGATGGACCCGCGCGGTCAGGCGCTCAGCCGTCATGCCAGCCATATGCTGCAATTCAGGCCCGGCGCTGATGTCAGCCTGCTGAATTCGATCATGCATGTGATTGTCGAGGAGGGGCTTTATGACGACGCCTATATTAAGGAATTCACCGAGAACTGGCCCGCCCAAAAGGCGCATCTGAAAGGCTTCAGCCCCGAGACCTGCGAGGGTCTGACCGGCATCGCGCCCGATGTGATCCGCGATGTGGCGCGAACCTTTGCGCGGGGCCGCGCCGGGATGATCTTCTGGGGCATGGGTGTCAGCCAGCATATCCACGGTACGGATAATGCACGCTGCCTGATCTCGCTGGCGCTGATGACCGGCAATATCGGCAAGCCCGGTGCAGGGCTGCATCCCTTGCGCGGGCAGAACAACGTGCAAGGGGCCTCGGATGCCGGTTTGATCCCGATGTTCCTGCCGGATTATCAGCCTGTCGGGGATGAAGGCGTGCGCAATGCGTTCGCCGAGATTTGGGGCGGGCCTGATTTCTCGCGTGAGAAGGGCCTGACCGTGGTCGAGATCATGGACGCGGTGCATGATGGCGATATTTCCGGCATGTATATTCTGGGCGAAAATCCGGCCATGTCTGACCCGGATGTAGAACATGCCCGCGCCGCTTTGGCCAAGCTCGATCATCTGGTGGTGCAGGATATTTTCCTGACGGAAACCGCGAATTTCGCCGATGTGATCCTGCCTGCCAGCGCCTTTGCCGAAAAGACCGGCACGGTGACCAACACCAACCGGCAGGTGCAGATGGGGCGCAAGGCGCTGGACGCACCCGGGGAGGCGCGCGAGGATTGGGCGATCACCACCGAGTTGGCGCAAAGGCTGGGGCTGGACTGGGATTACAAGCACCCCTCCGAGGTGTTTGCCGAGATGAAACGCACGATGAAATCGCTGAGCAACATCACATGGGAACGGCTGGAGCGCGAGGCGGTGACCTATCCGTCGCTGACGCCGGATGATCCGGGTCAGGCGATTGTGTTTGGTGATGGCTTCCCACGCGCTGAGGGCCGCGCGCGGTTCACACCGGCTAGCGTGATCGCGCCCGATGATGTGCCGGACAAGGACTATCCGATGATCCTGACCACGGGTCGGCAGTTGGAACACTGGCATACAGGCTCGATGACAAGACGCTCACGCGTGCTGGACGCGGTGGAGCCCGAGGCGAATTGCTCGCTGCATCCGCGCACCTTGCGGGCTTTGGGCATCGCGCCCGGCGGGCAGATCCGCCTGACCACCAAACGCGGTTCGATCGTGACCATGGCACGGGCCGACCGCGCCGTGGCCGAGGACATGGTGTTTCTGCCCTTCGCTTATGTAGAGGCGGCGGCCAATGTGCTGACCAATCCGGCGCTGGACCCTTACGGCAAGATCCCGGAGTTCAAGTTTTCGGCGGTAAGGGTTGAGCGGGTGGAAGAGGCGGCGGCGGAGTAGGGTTACAGCGACCACGGCAAGCACTCCAACATGGTTAAGTTTCTTCTCACGCTTGCGCAACATGGTGAAAGGCCAGCACCACCACGTTAGCCCCAAATACCTGTACCAGTATGCAAACCACGCTGCACGGCTGGAAGACAACCGCCGCTTTTTGATAACAAGTGTCTGGCTTACGGGCTGGTGCAGAACGCAATGGACACGCCTGTTGGTCGGGATTGGAAGGGGTATTGGCAACGTGCGGCCTAACGTTGGACGTATGGGGCCAGCGCATTCAAAATTGTCTTCATATCTTTTTGAGGTAGTGTGATTGAGCTTGCCACGTGCGCCTCAAGCCTCGCTAGGCAACCGTCCGTTAATCGACCAGCAGGTGTAATTGTTATATCCTTTAAATCGATTTTACGGTATCGGATTGCTGCAGTACAGCTAACATAACTTTCTGACTTTGGCATTTCCGGCCAATCTGACCTATCAATTCTCATTGCACCCTCGAAGGGGTTTGAATTGATAAACAGCATTGCGCCTTCGGAAAGTTCTATTGCAATATGATACTTATCGCGGGCTTCGTACCCGTCGGCCTTATTGCTCTCAAATTTAAAAATATCACCAACCTTTGCTATTGTTCACATCCCTTTTGATGTGAACAATAGGTCTGAAATGCGATCATCTTTTGATGCATCTTCAGCCAAAAAGTCCTCAAATCGCATATCGTTAGCTTTTGTCTTGCGATTTTTCCAAGCCCTATCATAGGCGAAATGATCGTGTGTCAGCTTGTACAATTGAACGAACGACATAGCCCCATATTTGTCGGCTGTATCATCTAAAACCATCAAGTCGCTTCTGGAAAATATGTCCCTATCGATATCTCGTTTAGGGTTGCCTACTAAGAAAATTTTGTCGTGTTTGCTGGTCTCGAATGGTAAGCTGGATGGGTTGATCCCTAGCGCCTTCTTGCCTCTAACCAGGTCGTATGCAGCAGATGCTACCGGCCCAAATGGCATTGCGACATATTTATCAAAGGTTATTGGGCGTCCAAATTGACGCAGATGCGCACGGTCAGCCAAATACAGCAACTTAACCGTCTTATACTGGTCAAGTTCTAAGCCCTTCAATGCTAGATAAAGTATTGAATCCACAATTTTATCTGGCTTTGGGGTAAATGTCACTCTTGCGTTCATGCGCTATAGATATAGCAGAATTTCTTAAAAAACAGCCCCCAATGCAAAATATCGCAACGACACGTCCTATACTTGCGCCAGATTTCACAAAGCTCCATCCGGCCTAAAGTCCTGCACGACATCAAATTCACTTTGGGGGGCCACGACCTACCCCACAGTAACAAATACAGGCCGTTAGGGATTCACTTTTGTTGGTGCGTTTGATACAAAATGCCGGATTTTTATCAACAGAAGAAGCCGGGTGCGATTCTAGAAAAACAAATCCCGTACGAATGGCAAGGCGACAGCGGCGATTACGCCGGTTGTCAGGCCCAGCAGGATGCGGCGAAACGAGGTTTCCAGCATCGGTGCGCCATAGGCCAGCAGGGCGCAGATGAGTGCGAAATATCCGAATT
>JAADIC010000343.1 GCA_013151535.1 Alphaproteobacteria bacterium
GGCGTTGAAGCCAAGGTCTTGCTGTTGCGATTTTAACTTGCGGTAGGCGGCGCGGGTTTTGGGGCCGAGCACCCCGTCAACGGCCCCGGCACCGAAATCCAGCTTGTTGAGCTGGGCCTGAACGCATTTGACGGCGGCACGGTTTGCAAATGCCGCCTGTAGGGACAATAGCGAGATCAGAGCCGTAACCAAGAATATGCGAATCACTTAACCAATTCCCCTTTTCGGAGAATGCTAAAGCGTTTCCAGTTCATGTTGAATCACCTTTCGCTGCCGTTCGCTTCGCCCAAGAACGAAATGCGATGTTAGCGATTTAAGGTGAACTGGAAACGCTAGAGGGCATCAATTCCTGCGCCGCCACGCTTTGCATGGCCTGTGTCAGGTGATGCACCATGGTGGCGGCAAAGCTGCGCATGACCATGATTTCAAAGCCGTCGTTCAGGCGTGTCACCACCGTCATCATATGCGCCACTTCGGTGCGCGCCGTGTGGCCGCGTTTGAAATTGGCAGCGCGCAGATCAAGCGGGCAGAGGCGGGCCAGAATATCGGGCGCGTTGGCCCCTGTCAGGCGCATCACCGCCCAGCCGTCGGTTTGATCGGTCAGGCTGGAAGTGCGGGCCAAAGCGCGGGCGGCTTGTTTGTCGCCCAGCAACATGTGTTGGCCGCGCCCGCTCCAAATCAGGCTCAGGCCAGCCTTGCTGCTGGTGCGGCCAATTGCAGGCAGGGTTAGATCATGGGCCTTTTTCAGCGCTTCAGCCAAGGGCTTTTCGCGGCCCTTGTGGACCGAGATCGAGGTGATGTTGGCAGGCGTCGCCTCGGTTAGCGTGGTTTCACCGGCGCTGACAGGCAACAGGTCTTGCAGCGGGGATTTTGCGATGAGATCAACCACGGAGCTTCCCTCCTTCTGGATCAAGATGCACCGGCTCGCAAATCTCGCACAAGGTTTCGAGCTTGCGCAGATGATCGACCATGCGGATTTTTTCGCCGATACGCGCGCGGCCGTTCAGCACGAAGGCCTGCGCGACCGGGTGACCCAGATGCGGCGAAAAACATTGGCTGGTGATGTAGCCCTGATCGTTTTCGCGCACGGCCTCGGCCCCTTCGTTGAACAGATGCGCGCCGCCAAGCAGTTGCTTGACCGCACCGACGGGCTTGAGGGCCACAAGCTGTTCGCGCCCCGAACCATGCAGGCCGGGCCGCTGGCTTGAAACCTTGCCGATGCAATTCTTTTTGGCCGACACCATGCGCCCCATGCCGATATCATCCGCCGTCACCCGCCCGTGGATTTCGGCGTGGGTTATGAAACCCTTTTCAAGGCGCAGAACATTCAGCGCCTCCATGCCGTAATAGCCCCCGCCCAGCGCCTGAGCCCTTGTCAGAAGTTCGCGCGACATTGCGTCGCCGTAACCGGCAGGCACCGCCAGCTCGTAGGCGTGTTCGCCCGAGAACGAAATGCGGAACAGGCGTGCTTTGAGCTTGCCGATGCTGACCTCGCCGTGGGCCATGAAGGGGAAAGCCTCGTTACTGATCTCCTGATCCAGCAGATCATTCAGCAGGTCGCGGGATTTCGGCCCGGCAATGGCGAATTGCGCCCATTGCTCGGTGACCGAGATGAACTGCACGTCAAGTTCCGGCCACAGCACTTGCGCGGCAAAATCGAGATGGGTCATCACCTGCCCCGCCCCCGCCGTGGTCGTGGTGATGACATAGTGGTTCGCCCCGAACCGCGCCGCCGTGCCGTCATCCATGACGATGCCATCCTCGCGCAGCATCAGGCCGTAGCGCACGCGGCCAATGGCCAATGTCGACATCATGTTGCAATAGATGCGGTCAAGGAATTCAGCGGCGTCTTTACCCTGAATGTCGATCTTACCGAGCGTGGTTACGTCGCAAATGCCAACGGTTTCGCGCACCATCAAAACCTCGCGATCACAAGATTGCCGCCAGTGGTTTTCGCCCGCGCGGGCAAACCACGAGGGGCGATACCAGAGACCGGCCTCGACCATCACGCCACCCATTTCACGCGCCAAAGCATCAGATGGGATGAAGCGTTGAGGCGCAAAACCCGTGCCCGCGCCATGCGCCCCAAGCGCGCCCATAGCGACGGGGGAAAACGGCGGACGAAAGGTGGTGGTGCCGGTTTCGGGGATCGAGCGTTCGGTCAGATCGGCCATGATCGCCAGCGCCGCCATGTTGCTGGTCTTGCCCTGATCGGTGGCCATACCAAGGGTGGTGTAACGCTTCATATGCTCGACCGAGCGGAGGTTCTCTCGGTGCGCCAGTTCAACATCCTTGACGGTCACATCGTTTTGCAGATCAAGCCATGCACGGCCCTTGACGCCGCTAACATGCCAGAACGGCGTGATCGACACCGGCGCGTCATCGGCCTTGGGCAGGCTGACGCGCGGAGCTTTGTGGCCCATGTCTTTCAGGATCGCTTTGGCCGCATCGGCACCGGTTTTCAGCGCCGCGTGGGTGGTGAAATCACCATTGGCGGCCCCTGCCACCAGCATGCCGGGAATGGCGTCTTTGGCGGGGATGAAGGCGGCAATATCCTCGCGCCAGATGGGGCGTGCGTTCATGTGGCAACTCAGATGCACCGAGGGGTTCCAGCCGCCGGACACAGCCAGACAATCGGTGGCAATCTGGCGGTTTCCTGTGGGGGTGCGCACGGTGATACCGCTCAGACCCTTGCGGCCTTTGGTGCCGGTCACCCACGCTCCGGTCAGGGTTGGATAATCGCCGGAGACCTTGGCATCAGGCCGTGTGTCGATCACACATGCCACCTTGATCCCGCGTGCGCGCAGATCCACGGCTGTGCGGTGCCCATCTTCATTGTTCGTAAAAATACTCACAGCGCGCCCGGGCGTCGCGGCGTAACGGTTGATGTATGTGCGCACGGCTGCGGCCATCATGATGCCGGGCCGGTCATTGTTCGGAAACCCGATGGGGCGTTCAATCGCGCCACCAGCAAGGATCACCCGCTTGGCGGTGATGCGCCAGAAGGTTTCAAGCGGGGCGTTTTGCGGCGTTGCTTCAAGGTGGTTGCTAACGCGTTCAAGCGCGCCATATGTGCCACCGTCGTAAGCGCCCGTGACCGTGGTGCGCGGCATCAGGCGCACATTGTCCATGGCCGCCAATGTGGCCACGGTTGCGGCGGCCCAATCGGCACCGGACTGGCCGGAAAGCTC
>JAADIC010000084.1 GCA_013151535.1 Alphaproteobacteria bacterium
AGGATTGGCAGACGGCCGGTTGACCCCGATCTGATTTGCCGCAAGGTCGGAAATTTCAAATGGGGGGTCTATTGTGGCCGCCATTACGCCGACCGATTAAAGCCGCCAATGTCCGAGGCCGAGATTTGCCAGCACGATATAATCAGCTTTAGCGGCGCGTTTCGCCACTCCGACAAAATCAAGTGGTTTGAAGGGCTGAACCCCGGGCGTGCGCCGCTTTCGCGCTGTGATACGATTGCCGGCGTACAGGGGGCGTTAAAGGTGACCGACAGTATCGGGCCGCTGGCGAAAATCTGGGCTGCGACCGACCCGGAACTGGTTCTGTGCCTTGACGCGCCAGACGCCCTTGCCCAGGAGGCATGGCTGGTCACCACCCCGACTGCCCGCGCAGCACCCCATATTCAGGCCTTCATCGAATTTGCCGTGCCCCTGATTGCCGCCAAGGCGGCGGAAAACTGAGTGCAGATTACACGCAAAAGCCCGGAGCATTCCGCTCCGGGCTTCATCTTAAAGTGCACCTTTAAGAGGGGAAGTTCAGGCCGCCTTTTTCGCAGGTTTCGAACCAATCGCTCTGGTTTTGGAAATCTGGATCTGGCGTGGCTTCAACGCCTCGGGCATTTCGCGCACCAGATCAATGTTCAGCATGCCATTGACCACAGCCGCACCAGTGACGCTGACATGTTCGGCCAACTGGAAGCGCTTTTCAAAGGCGCGTTCAGCAATGCCACGATGCAGATAGGTTTTGGCCGTTTCAGCCTCGTCCTCGACCTTGCGGGCCGACACCAGCAACTTGCCCTCACGGGTTTCGATGTTCAGATCATCCTCGGAAAATCCGGCCACCGCGATGGAAATACGATACGCATCCTCGGCGGTTTTTTCGATGTTGTAGGGCGGGTAAGTTGGTTGGCCGACATCGCCGGTAAAGGCCCGGTCGATCATATCGGCGAAATGGTCAAAGCCCACGGTGGAGCGGTAAAGGGGGGTAAAATCAAGATTGCGCATGGCATCCTCCTAGAAGCGATACTTGTGTTGCGACCCTCCAACATGGACGGGCCAGATGTTCTGCCAAGCCCGTAAAGGCACCTGACAGAACAAATGTAGGAGGTGTAATTCGCGGTTCAAGAGGCGAACAGAATTCAGGCCATCAAATGCTTGCCCAGCGTGAACAGAATATAGATCATCGAAAGCGAGCCCATGCCGAACCCGACCAGCCGCAGATTGGCCTTGCCGTAATAATAGAGCGGCCCGTAGATCGCGCGGCCAATCACATAGATCAACGCCGCCGTTTCCGCCCCGCTGCTGTCCAGCCCGGTCAGGGCGGCGGTCGCGAAAACCGGCACCGAATAGGCGGCGGATTCGACCTGATTGTTGTAGGCATTCTTAATCCGCTGGGCCAAAGGCGAAAACTCGGCTTTTGTGGCGCCTCGATTGGACGACCAGCCATAGCCAAAGCCCTGCGTGGCATACATGAAGTTGATCTCGATGAACAGCAGAACGAATGTGATGAGCCCGATGAAGAAGAGTGCGGTGGTGTATTCCATGATGTGCTTCCCTTTGTTGGCACTTGTAAGGCTTGCTATGTAACGCTTGTTATATTATATGTAAAGTATGTTTTATTTCTGCCGGGACGGCGCAGGTTGCGCTTGAAATTCGGCCACAGATCAGGGCATTTCGCCATCATGGAGATGAAGGACAGCAAAATAACCCGCCCCGACCCCGCCCTTGCGGCGCGGGAACGGTTGCTGGTGGCGGGGGCGTCGGTCTTTGCAAACCATGGCTATGGCGGCGCTTCGGTGCGCGAAATTTGCGAGCTGGCGGGCACCAGTTCGAACATGATCCACCATTATTTCGGCTCCAAACAGGGCTTGTATGACGAAATTCTGTCGCAATTTTCCGAGCGTGTGTTCACGGTCCCGATCCGCATCATCAGCGGTGCCGCGACCAGCCGCGAGAACCTGACAACCCGGTTTGAAATCTTCCTTGAAGAAACGCTTGCGGCCTTGATCGCCAACCGGGATCTCTATCGCCTAGTGGTTCGCGAGTTGGTGGTTTTTCCGGTTTTTGAGGCCTATAACCAGCAGCTTGTCAGTTTTCTTGACGAGGCAAAAAATGCGGGTTTGGTGCGCAATGATCTGGACAGCGCCATGCTGACCGGCATGATCCTTGATCGCCTCGGCAACCAGATTCTTTTTGCCTCGTGGATCAGGCAAACCAGCGGTTACTGCGTCATCACCGACGAAAAATATCGCAAGCGTTGGCTGAAGGCCAATCTTGACCTGTTTTTGCACGGTATGCTGGTGGGGCTTTAGCCACGCCAATATCCCCACATCCCAAAGGGATGTAAGCTGTCTGGCGATCTGTCGGCCAGTCCGGTCATATCCGGCGTATGAAGCTATAAAAGGCGGGCCCGCCAATGCGGTTTTGCGCCGAACAGGGGTGAAAACCCTGCACCTGTAGATCATATCGGTATTTCGGAGGTTTCGCGCATGTTTGGGGCATGCGCTGCACCTGAAAACCACTTTTTGACGTCGAGGCGGAATGTAGCGCCTAGCCGTTAGCAAAACCTAAACCATGCGTTCGGTGGGTTAAGGCTTCACAAACTTGCTGCCACCGGCACTGAGGGTCTCAACCTTGCGAAACACCCCGTCATATTTGTTCAGCCTGTCGATCAACTGCTCCAGCGGCCGCCCAAGTGACGCGCCAAGCGATACGTTGCGATCCTGCCATTCCGCCTTGGCCGATATGACCGACGCGATCCTCGGCACGCCGTCTTCCAGCACAAAGATCGGCGAACCCGACGCGCCATAGGTCACCTGACACGACAGTACCAACACGCTGGGATCACGGCCAAGCACTTCGCAGGCCTCTTGCAAGGCCGGTGTTTGCGCGTGTTCTTTGGAATAGCTGACGACCTGCACGGTTTGCCCGACACGCGGGCGCTTGGCCCAGGCAAACGGTTCAATCCGGCTGTTACGGATCGGGCTATCAAGCTCAATCAGGGCGATATCAGCCGCCACACGATCCAGCCGGCGGGTGTTTTTGTACCGGTAATCCTCGTGGATCACCACGCGCTTGGCGCGGCGGATAGCGGCGGCGCGGCCATCGCGCCAACCTGCCAGAAACTCGACATTCTCGGTTTTCACCCTTTCACCAGTACGCTTGTCATACATGCAATGGG
>JAADIC010000148.1 GCA_013151535.1 Alphaproteobacteria bacterium
GCTGACACGCTGATTGGAGGCATCAGCAAGGATGTTCTGCGCGGGGAAAAGGGCAAGGATCGGCTCGATGGGGGGGCTGGCAATGACTGGCTGATCGGCGGTGGCAAGGCGGATACATTCGTGTTTGCTGCGGGCTATGATGCCGACCGGATCAAGGATTTCCAGATCGGTATCGACGGGCTCGAGTTCTCGGCCGCCTTCGGGCTGAGTGCTGCGCAAGTGTTCGCACTGGCGGCGCAATCGGGCTCGGGCGTGCTGTTTGATATGGGCGGCGGTGACACGCTGACCCTGCTCAACACCAATCGGTGGATGTGACTGTCAGCGATATCGTGATCGCCTGAACAATCACAATCAATGCTGCGAGTTGGGCTTATTTAACTTTTTATGAGAGGGGAAAATCATGATTATCAATTATTTCGGAGGCAACAACGCCTTTTTCAGCGACGCGTTTCTGGATGCGGGCGGTTATAACGTCACCGTCTCGTCGGCCACCGGCACCGAGGTTGTGTTGGTGCAGGCCACCACCGGCCAACGCACCACGATCACCGGCACCGGGTTGGTGTTTGATGGCAACGGCGTGCTGGTCGAGGCCGGAACCATCACCGGCATCTCGTTTCAGGACAGCGGCCTAACCACACTTGCCACCTTCAGCGGTATGAGTTGGGACATGGGCCTGCTGCATCAGGCGCTGTTGGACGAGGCGGCGGGGAATTCAACTGGTCTGAGCGCGTTGTTTGCGGGGCAAGTGAATGTGCTGGATTTGGGAGCGGCCATGGGGGTCGGCCCATCGGGGTTTTTCAACCTTTCGGGGATGGATGCCTATCTGATCAACAACACGACCGAGATAATCGGGAGCCCCGGGCCTGATTTTCTTAATGCTGCAAATAATAATCGCGGAATACTGATAAGCGCCGGTGACGGAGATGACATTCTCTCAAGCGGTTCGGGCAACGATACCTTGAACGGTGAAGCAGGGAACGACACTCTGAAATCCAATGCAGGCGATGATACATTGAATGGTGGCGAAGGGAACGATATTCTCCAAGGTGGCTATGGTGATGATATTTTGAACGGTGGTGCCGGCGATGATACCCTGCAAGGGTTCTATGGAAACAACATTTTGAACGGCGGTGCTGGCGCAGATTGGCTGGCAGGTTATGTGGGTGTGGATATTCTGACCGGCGGTTCGGGTGCAGATATATTTAGCATTTTCTGGTTTGGCTATGCTGGCGACACAATTACAGACTTGGAAGCTGGAGAAACCATACAGATGACGGCGATCGGCGAAAGCGTGGAACCGTCATCCTGGACCGCAGTGACCGAGCGCAGCATCGCCACCACAATCGTTGGTGCCGACCTCAACTTAGGAGTCGATGTTGATGGCGATGGAACTACGGATGTGACTTTCACTCTGAGCGGATATGCAGGGATTGCGGGCAGCTTTGCGACGGTTATGCTGCCAGAATACACCTCATTTGGGTCCAACCTTAATAACTCCACCGGGGGTCTCAGTCTGGAACTGTTTTTTGTACCTGATACCGGTATTATGCCTGTGTCAACGGGAGGGGCTGACAAGCTGTTTGGCACTTCTGGTTCCAATATTATGAGCGGCGCTTTCGGCGATGACATTATTAACGGGATGGGTGGAAATGACACTCTGAACGGCGATGACGGCAACGACCGTATGGTAGGCGGGTTGGGCAACGACATCTTGAATGGCGGGGCTGGAGCAGATTATCTGTTTGGTTCCGAAGGCAAAGACACCTTGAATGGCGATGGCGGTGATGATGGGCTTTACGGCGGGGCTGGCAAGGATGTGTTGGACGGCGGGGACGGCGCGGATCAAGTGCATGGAAATAACGGCAATGATCTTCTATGCGGTGGCATTGGTAGTGATTATCTCTATGGCGGGCTGGGGGCTGATCGCATTTATGGAGGGAATGACAGTGATGTACTTTATGCAGGTCTGAAAATTATTGGCCAGGACACGTCCAGCAACTGGCTTTACGGCGAAGGCGGGAATGACACGCTGTTGGGTGACTATGGCATTGACCGACTGTCAGGCGGTGATGGTAACGACGACCTGCTTGGCTACCTCGGCAATGACTTGCTCTATGGCGGCCGCGAATGACACCATGAACGGTGGTGACGATGACGACCTGCTGAATGGCGGGCGTGGCAATGACATCATGCATGGCGACAACGGCAACGACACCCTGATCGGCGGCAAGGGCAACGATACCATGTATGGCGACCTTGGCGTTGACAACATGACCGGCGGCAAGGGCCGCGACATTATGTATGGCGGAGCTGGCGACGACATTCTGCAAGGCGACAGCGGCAAGGATCAGCTTTATGGCGGCGCGGGCGCGGATCAGCTTACGGGTGGCACCTCCAAAGATGTTCTGCGCGGTGAGAAAGGCAAGGATCGCCTTGACGGCGGCGCTGGCAATGACTGGCTGATCGGCGGCGGTAAAGCCGATACATTCGTGTTTGCGGCAGGTTATGATGCCGACCGGATCAAGGATTTCCAGATCGGGATTGACGGGCTGGAATTCTCGGCCGCCTTCGGGCTGAGCGCCGCGCAAGTGTTCGCACTGGCGGCGCAATCGGGCTCGGGCGTGCTGTTTGATATGGGCGGCGGTGACACGCTGACCCTGCTCAACACCAATCTGTGACTGTCAGCGACATCGTGATCGCCTGAGCCTTCACAACATCAGCAAACAGCCGCGATAAATCCGTACTTAGAAAGGATTATTCATGATTATCAATTATCTCGGCGGCAATCCAACATTCTTCAGCGACGCGTTTCTGGACGCGGGCGGCTATAACGTCAGCGTGGCCAGCGCCACCAGCACCGAAATTGTGCTGCTGCAGGCTTCCACCGGGCAGCGCACAACGATCACCGGCACCGGGCTGGTATTTGACGGCAACGGTGCGCTGGTTGAGGCTGGAACGATTACCGGAATGGCATTTCAGGACAGCGTGCTGACGACACTGGCAACCTTCAGCGGCATGCGTTGGGACATGGCCGTGCTGCATCAGGCGCTGCTGGACGAGGCGGCGGGGAATTCGACCGGGCTGAACGCATTGTTTGTAGGGCAGGCCAACGAGTTGAACCTGTCAGGGATTATCGCGCCATCCACGTTTGTGTACGCGGGCATGGACCCTTATCTGCTGAACAATCTGACGACTCTTCCGGGTGGAACTATTCAGAGCGCAATTCACCATACTGGCCGCAACAGGGGCGTCATCACCACAGAACGCGATGGGGGCACCCACATCCAAACCGGTAGCGGTATCGACACGCTTAAAGGCGCAAGCCGGCATTCCGGTGCGGACGATTTCACAGGCGGAACAAAGGCCGAGATGTTTTACGGCTATTATGTCTTTGTCGAAGGCGACCTGCTTACCGATTACAAAAGACCGGGTACCGTTCGTTTGGTCGATATGGGCCCGGCATGACCTCACCCTGTGCATCGCATCGGTTCTGGCGGCGATTGATCCGCCGATGCACCTGCACTTTGGGCCGCAATGCCCGCGATATCTTGATCGCCTGTTTTCTGGCTGCGCCCATTGACAGCCCCTTGAGGATGTGGCGGTAATTAGCCCGTCCCCAAGGAAAGCCCGCCATGCCTCATGACCACGATCACCCTCATTCTCTGTTGCCCTCGGACCCTGAACTGCGCGCCCGGGCGCTGGAAAGCATCCTTGTCGAAAAAGGGCTGGTCGATCCGGCGGCGCTGAACGAGCTGATTGATATCTATCAAAACAAGATCGGCCCGCAAAATGGTGCGGCAGTGGTGGCGCGGGCCTGGCTTGACCCCGATTTCAAGGCGCGCCTGCTCGAAAACGGCACCGATGCCATGGCCGAGCTTGGCTTTCAGGGCCGTCAAAGCGAACATATGGTGGCGGTTGAGAACACGCCGGCCCTGCACAACATGGTCGTTTGCACGCTCTGTTCCTGTTATCCTTGGGCGATCCTTGGTATCCCGCCAAGCTGGTATAAATCCGATGCCTATCGGTCGCGCGCTGTGCGCGAACCCCGTGCGGTGTTGGCGGAGTTCAAGGTTGATCTGCTGCCGGAGCAACAGGTGAAAGTCTGGGATTCCACCGCTGAAATCCGCTATCTGGTTTTACCCATGCGCCCTGCGGGGACTAAGGGGTGGGATCAGGCGGCGCTGGCTACGCTGGTCAACCGCAACTCGATGGTCGGTACCGCTTTGGCAGATCAGCCAAAGGCCAAGTCGTGAGCCGTATTCACGATATGGGCGGGCGGTTCGGCGAGGGTTCGGTGCCGGACATGGACGATAACGTGGTTTTTCACAGCGATTGGGAGGCCCGCGCCATGGCCAACACGGTACTGGCGGGCGGGCTTGGTGCGTGGAACATCGATGCTGGCCGCCATGCGCGTGAAAGCCTGATGCCGCGCGATTATGCGCGCTTCAGCTATTACGAAAAATGGCTGGCGGCACTGGCGAATATACTGGTGGCGCGCGGGGTGTTGAGCGAAGATGATCTGCGCCGCGCGCGCGATCTGGCCGAGGGGCGTGCGGGCAATGAACCTTCACCGCTGTCAGACACGGCCTTGCGCGCGGCGGATGTTCTGGCGGCGCAGCGCAAAATCACGCCTTATACCCGCGATGGCGGTGCGGCGGCGCATTTCAAGACCGGTGACAAGGTACGCACCGCTGACTATAGCCCGAACCATCGGGTGAAGGGCGGCCATACACGCCTTCCCGCCTACGCCATGGGGCGGGTCGGGACGGTGGTTCTGCTGCACGGAACCCATGTTTTGCCCGACAGCAATGCCCATTTTGAGGGTGAGGCCCCCGAGCCGCTTTACGGGGTGGAATTTGATGCAGCAACCCTGTGGGGCCGTGATGCCGACAACCCCGCCGACAAGGTGGTGCTGGATCTGTGGCAGAATTATTTGACGGCGGTGGAAGAATGACACAAACCCCAACCCCGCCAGCCCCTTTCGATGAACCCTGGCACGGTCAGGTTTTCGCCCTTGCGGTTGCGTTGAACGAGGCTGGCCATTTCGGCTGGCCCGAATGGACAGACCTGTTCGGGGCGACTTTGGCCGACATGCGCAAAGGCGGCGCGCTTGACGGCAGCACGGATTATTATGTGGCATGGGTCACGGCGCTTGAGGCTATGATGATCCGCAAAGATATTCTTGGTGCGGACCTGCTTAGCCAGATGAAAAGCAACTGGACCGAGGCGTTTTTGCGCACGCCGCATGGCAGCCCCGTCAAACCGGATTTACCTGCCGGGCTTTGACAGGGCGAACCTCAGGCGAAATCAAACATCCGGTTCAGCGGCAATTGCCGCGCCCGTTTGCCGGTCAGATCATAAAGCGCGTTGGCCAGTGCCGGCATGCTGGGCGGCGTGCCTGGCTCGCCAATACCATTGATCCGGCCTTGGTTTTCCAGCACCTCCACCACCACATCGGGCGCGTTATTCATGCGCAAGGCATCGTAATCAGGAAAGTTTTCCTGCTCCACTTCACCATCCGCAAACGTAATCTCGCCCATCATTGCGGCGGACAAGCCATAGATGACACCGCTCATAATCTGCGCGCGGATATTGCGCGGGTCAAGCGCCACACCTACATCGGTGGCGGCCCAGACCTTGGTGATGTGGATACCGTCGGGCGAATTTCGAACCTCGACTATTTCCGCTGTCGGGGCTCCAAAGGCATAGGTAAAGGCCACGCCCCGGCCCATATCGGGGCTGGTTTTGCCGGTCCAACCGGCCATTTGGCCCA
>JAADIC010000190.1 GCA_013151535.1 Alphaproteobacteria bacterium
TACCCTTTTTCGAGTTCATCCTGCTGATCGCCATCATGTTCGCCATGATCGCCTTTGGCTCGGACGCGATGTTGCCCGCGTTCCCCCAGATCGCGGCGGATCTGGGGTTGAGCGATGTCAATCGTGCCCAGCTTGTGATTACGATCTTCATTCTGGGCACCGGGCTGGGCCAGTTGTTTACCGGCCCGCTGTCGGATTCCCTGGGGCGCAAGCCGGTGATCCTTGGTGGCTTGCTGGTTTATATGGCGGGCTGTGTGCTGGCAATTTATGCGCAGTCGCTGACGATGTTGCTGCTGGCGCGTTTTGTGCAAGGGATCGGTGTTTCGGCTCCGCGCACCGTCACCATTGCCATGGTGCGTGATCTTTATGCCGGGCGGCGCATGGCGCGGGTGATGTCGCTGGCCATGACGCTGTTTGTTCTGGTGCCAGCGGTCGCGCCGTTGATCGGGCAAAGCATTGCCGCCAGTTTTGGCTGGCGCAGCATTTTCGGCGCGTTCATCCTGTTTGCAATTTTCGGGTTCTTGTGGCTGGGCCTGCGGCAGCCTGAAACCCTGCCACTGGAAAAACGCCGAGCCTTGAAACTAAGGGTTTTCCTGGCAGCGGCGGCCGAAGTGTTCTCGTCCAGAATTGTGATCACATATGCTTTGGTGTTGGCCTTTGGCTATGGCGCGCTGTTTGGCTATCTCAGTTCGGCCCAGCAAATCTTTGTAAATGTCTTTGGCGCGGGCGCGAACTTCCCGCTCTACTTCGCTGTAATTGCACTGATTTCCGGTGGTGCGGGATTCCTGAATGCCTTTCTGGTGATCCGTTTTGGCATGCGCCCAATCGCGACCTTTGCGTTTGGCATCATCCTTGTGATCACAACTGGAATTGCGGTGCTCGTGGCCTATGCAGATCTGTCAAACGAGGTTCTGTTTCCGATCTTCCTGATCTGGTCGGTGTTGTCCTTCTTTGTGCCCGGCCTGACATTCGGCAACCTGACGGCGCTGACGATGGAGCCGATGGGCCATATCGCTGGCATCGCCTCGGCCATTATCGGCGCCGCTTCTACCCTTCTGGGAGTATTGATCGCCATTCCCATCGGGCTGGCGTTTGACGGTACGATATTGCCATTGATGGTCGGAACCGCGATTTGTGCGGGTGCGTCATTTGCGTTGATGTTAAGCAACCCGAAAGACGGTTAAGTCTTGGCGAGCTTGGCCAGATCACGGGCAATGGCGAACGCGCCCTTGATCTTGTCGCTAGCACGGCTCCAGTCGCGGCGCACCACAATTTTGTTGTCGCGCACCTTGGCAAGGTTACGCTTATCTTGCACAAATTTAACCAGCCCGCCGGGATTGGCGTATTTGTCATTGTGAAACTGGATCGTCGCCCCCTTCGGGCCACCATCCAGCCGCGCGATCCCGGCGCGTTTGCACATGGATTTGATCCGCACGATGTTCAGAAGCGTATTAACCTCGCGCGGGAGCTTGCCGAACCTGTCGATCAATTCCGCCGCGAACCCCTCCAGCTCCACCTTCTCCTGCAAGCCGGACAACCGCCGATAAAGGCCAAGCCGCACGTCAAGATCGGGCACGAAGGCCTCGGGGATCAGCACCGGCACGCCCAGATTGATCTGCGGTGCCCAATTGTCATCGGCATCCGACAGACCCTCCATTTCACCAGCCTTCATCTTGGCAATCGCCTCCTCCAGCATGGATTGATAGAGCGCGTAACCAACCTCACGCACCTGCCCCGATTGCTCCTCGCCCAGAATGTTGCCCGCGCCGCGAATATCAAGGTCTTGGCTGGCCAGCGTGAAACCCGCCCCAAGACTGTCGAGCGAACCAAGGACACGCAGCCGTTTTTCGGCGGTTTTGGTCAGGCGTTTGCGCGGTTTGGTGGTCAGATAGGCATAAGCGCGGGTTTTTGAGCGGCCAACGCGGCCCCTGATCTGATACAATTGGGCCAGGCCAAACATATCGGCGCGGTGGATAATCATGGTGTTGGCGGTCGGGATGTCGAGGCCGCTTTCAACAATCGTGGTCGCCAGCAACACATCATATTTACCGTCATAAAACGCGTTCATGCGGTCATCAAGCTGGCCCGCCGCCATCTGGCCATGGGCGATAACGAACGAAACCTCGGGCACATGATCCGCCAGAAACCCCTCGATCTGGCGCAGATCTGTTATGCGCGGCACCACGAAAAACGACTGGCCGCCGCGATAATGTTCGCGCAGCAGGGCCTCGCGCAACGTCACGGTGTCAAACTCGCTAACGTAAGTGCGGATCGCCAGGCGGTCTACCGGCGGCGTGCCGATAATCGACAGATCGCGCACGCCGGACAGTGATAGTTGCAGGGTGCGCGGGATCGGTGTGGCGGTCAGGGTCAGCACATGCACGTCACTGCGGAGCTGCTTCAGACGCTCCTTATGGGTGACGCCGAATTTCTGTTCTTCATCAATCACAATCAGACCAAGATTGAAGAATTTCAAGGACTTGGCCAGCACTGCATGGGTGCCGACGACAATATCGACCGAGCCTTTGGCCAGCCCTTCGCGGGTCTCGCTGGCGTCTTTGGCGCTTACAAACCGCGACAGAGGCCGCACGGTGATCGGCAGACCGCGAAAGCGTTCCTCGAACGATTTGTAATGCTGGCGCGCCAGCAAGGTTGTGGGGGCGATGATCGCCACTTGCTGGCCAGACATCGCCGCCACGAACGCCGCGCGCAGGGCAACCTCGGTCTTACCGAACCCCACATCGCCGCAGATCAGCCGATCCATCGGCCGACCCGAGGCCATGTCTTCCAGCACGTCCTCAATCGCACCCAACTGATCGTCGGTTTCCGTATACGGGAACCGCGCACAGAACCGGTCATATTCGTGTTCCGGCACCTGCATGATCGGTGCTGAACGCAAGGCGCGCTCGGCCGCCACACGGATAAGGCGCGCCGCCATTTCGCGGATGCGTTCCTTGAGCTTGGATTTTTTCGCCTGCCACGCACCACCGCCGAGCAGATCCAGCAGGCCTTCTTCATGGCCGTAACGCGACAGCAATTCGATGTTTTCCACCGGCAGAAACAATCGATCGCCACCGGCATATTCCAGCGCGATACATTCATGCGGCGCACCGGCGGCGGTGATGGTTTCCAGCCCGTTATAACGCCCGACCCCGTGATCCACATG
>JAADIC010000203.1:0-1523 GCA_013151535.1 Alphaproteobacteria bacterium
GCAGTTCCTCGTTCGGGTAGTTGATCGAAAAGCGGCGCTGGTAATTCTCGACCACCTTGGGGCGGGTATAACCGGGTGTGATCCAGCCCCCAAAACGCGCCACATCCATGGCGAAAACATCGCGCTCGGGCTCACCCTCGATCATCCATTGGGCAAGGGACAGGCCAACGCCACCACCCTGGCTGAACCCGGCCATGACGCCGCAAGCCGACCAGTAATTGCGCAGGCCCGGCACCGGGCCGACCAGTGGATTACCATCCGGCGCGAAGGTGAACGGGCCGTGGATCACGGTTTTCACACCCGCGCGTTCAAGGATCGGATAGCGCTTATAGGCGAATTCGATGCTGTCTTCGATCTTGTCCAGATTGTCCGGCAAAAGCTCATGGCCGAAATCACTCGGCGTGCCATCAATTGCCCAAGGCTTGCAGGGTTGCTCGTAAAACCCGATGCACAACCCGCGGCCTTCCTGACGCAGGTAACTTTCACCACCGGGGTCCATCACATGCGGATGCTCAACGTCGCGCTCATAGATCTCGGGCAGATCCTCGGTGACGATATACTGATGCTCCATCGGGTGCAGCGGCACATAAACCCCCGCCAGCGCGCCAACTTCGCGCGCCCAGAGGCCACCAGCATTGACCACATGTTCGGCGTGGATCGTGCCCAGCTTTGTGACCACGTCCCAAGTGCCATCCGGGCGCGGGTTGGTCTCGATCACTGGATTGTGCAACACGATTTGCGCCCCCGCCATGCGCGCCGCCTTGGCGTAAGCGTGGGTTGTGCCGGAGGGGTCAAGATGGCCATCGAGCGGGTCATAAAGCCCGCCGACAATGCCGTTCATACTGGTGATCGGAGCGAGTTTTTTAATCTCGTCCGGCGTCACGATCTCGGTTTCCAGCCCCATGAAGCGGTGTTTGGCGCGCTCGGCCTTGAACATATCCAAGCGCTCCGGCGTGTTGGCCAGTGTGACGCCGCCCACATGGTGCAGGCCGCAGGACATGCCGGTGATTTCCTCCAACTCCTTGTAAAGGCGGATGGTATAGCCCTGCAGGGCGGCCATATTGGTGTCGCCATTCAGCGTATGAAACCCGCCCGCCGCGTGCCATGTGGAGCCGCTGGTCAGTTCGCTGCGTTCAACCAGCATCACATCGGACCAGCCGAGTTTGGTCAGGTGGTAAAGCACGGAAGCGCCGACAACACCGCCGCCGATGACGACAACTCGGGTGGAGGTTTTCATGAGGGTGGCCTTTCGGTTGCTGCTGGCGACAGTTTTGGTGCGGATGGGGTCGGCTGGCAAGTCGGGACGCGACAAAAACGGTGGCGCGAGGTCGGTTTGAGGCCAATGGGCGGGTGGGTGCGACTGGTATGCATTTGGGTTCGGGGGAAAGGAATTGTTGAATTTGCCCTTGACAGGGATGGCGAAGTGGACTCCGGCTTCGCTAGCCCGCTAGCCCGCTAGCCCGCTAGCCCGCTAGCCCGCTAGCCCGCTAGCCCGCTAGCCCGCTAGCCCGCTAGCCCGCTAG
>JAADIC010000203.1:1579-5465 GCA_013151535.1 Alphaproteobacteria bacterium
GCTATCCCGCTAGCCCGCTAGCCCGCTAGCCCGCTAGCCCGCTAGCCCGCTAGCCCGCTAGCCCGCTAGCCCGCTAGCGATGTTTTACCTTGGGGCTTCGGTTTTTCTGAGATGGTTCGAGGGGAAATCGCGGTGAAAACATCATCTGTCACGGTCCCATTGCGTCGCTATTCCAACAATTTAGCGAAAATGCCACGTTTCTTGCTGCATTCTAGGCCGTTGACCATGCGGTGCAAACAGCAGGCTTTTCATTTGAGACCGGCCACATTAAGGTGATCCACACTGAATTTACCACATGGGAGAAAACTATGAGAAAATTTTTGCTTGCCACTGCGGCAACTGCAATGTTCGCAACCGGCGCCCTTGCCCAGGAAGAGATCAAGCTGGGCGTTATCATCGGCTTTACCGGCCCGATTGAAAGCCTGACCGGCCCGATGGCGGCTGGTGCTGAATTGGCGATGTCCGAAGTGACGGCCTCGGGCGCTCTGCTCAACGGCTCGACTGTCGTATCGGTGCGCGGCGATTCCACCTGTATCGATTCTGCGGCGGCACAAGCGGTTGCCGAACGTCAGATCACCGCTGACAAGGTCAACGCCATTGTTGGCGGCGATTGTTCCGGCATCACCGGCGCGATCCTGCAAAACGTGGCGCGGCCTAACGGCATCGTGATGGTATCCCCATCCGCAACCTCGCCTGCTTTGTCGACCGCCGAGGATGACGGCCTGTTCTTCCGCACATCCCCATCGGATTCGCGCGAAGGTCAGGTGATGGCTGAAATCCTGATGGAAAAGGGCATCAAATCTGTGGCGCTGACCTATACCAACAACGATTATGGTAAAGGTCTGGCCGATGCGTTTGCCTCTTCTTACGAGGCCATGGGTGGCGAGATCACCATCAATGCGTCGCACGAAGACGGCAAGGCCGATTATTCGGCTGAAGTTGGTGCATTGGCGGCGGCTGGTGGCGAAATTCTGGTGGTTGCCGGTTACCTTGACCAGGGCGGTGCCGGCATCATCCGCGCCTCGCTTGACTCAGGTGCTTACGACAAGTTCGTGCTGCCGGGCGGTATGATTGGTGACAATTTGCCAAAGACCATCGGGGCTGAGCTTGACGGTTCGTTCGGTCAGATCGCGGGCAATGATAGCCCCGGAATGGCCATGTTCGTGACCATGGGCGAGAGCAATGGTTTTGACGCCACGTCGCCTTACTCGGCCGAAGCCTATGACGCGGCTGCGTTGATTATGCTGGCCATGCAGGCTGCCGGATCATCCGAAAGCTCCAAGCTGAAGGACAAGATCTTTGACGTGGCCAACGCACCGGGCACCAAGATTTATCCGGGTGAATTGGCCAAGGGTCTGAAGATCCTGGCTGATGGCGGTGAAGTCGATTATGTTGGCGCTTCTGCGGTGGAGTTGATCGGTGGCGGCGAAAGTGCCGGTAACTATCGTGAAGTTCTGGTCAAAGACGGCAAGAACACCACGGTTGGCTATCGCTAGGGCGATCTGCGAAATGTAAGACAAGCAACAGCCCGGAGGCAACTTCGGGCTGTTTGCGCTGATCCCGTTCATTTTGAAATAAATACCTCACACTTCGCGTTTGAGCGCAGCGAAAGACAGCGAAATGTGAGCCAATTTGAACTGGAACTGCACTTGCGCATGAAGGCTGGCAAACAGCCACATGTATTTCGGGGGAGGCCTGCGGCAATGATTGTCGTTGAAGATATTCACAAAAGTTTTGGCGGGTTCAAGGCTGTCGATGGCGCGACGCTGGAAATCAAAAAGGGCTCGATCACCGGCCTGATTGGCCCCAATGGTGCCGGGAAAACCACTCTTTTCAATGTGATCGCCGGGGTTCTTAAACCAACCTCGGGGCGTGTCACCATGGAAGGCCAGGATGTTACCGGCCTGCCGCCGCATGAGTTATTTCACAAGGGCTTGCTGCGCACCTTCCAGATCGCCCATGAATTTGGTTCGATGTCGGTGCGCGAAAACCTGATGATGGTGCCCGGCGGCCAGTCGGGCGAGGTGCTGTGGAACACCTGGTTCAACCGCCACGCGGTGGCCCAAGAGGACGCCGAACTGGCAAAAAAGGCCGACGAGGTTCTGGAATTTCTAACCATCGACCATCTGGCCGATGAAAAAGCCGGCAATCTGTCGGGTGGCCAGAAAAAGCTGCTGGAACTGGGCCGCACCATGATGGTTGACGCCAAAATGGTGTTTCTGGACGAGGTCGGGGCCGGTGTGAACCGCACCCTGCTCAACACCATTGGTGATGCGATCATCCGCCTGAACAAGGAGCGCGGCTATACCTTTTGTGTGATCGAGCACGACATGGATTTCATCGCGCGCCTGTGTGACCCGGTCATTTGTATGGCCGAGGGTCATGTGCTGGCCGAGGGCACGATTGCCGAGATCAAAGACAATGAGCATGTGATCGAGGCTTATCTGGGTACTGGATTGAAGAACAAGGTCAAACAGAATGCGTAAATCATGCTCACTCCTCACCATCTTTTTTATTGCCCTGGCATTTGGCGGGCTTGGTTCTGCCACGGCGCAGACTTTGGTTGGAACTGCGATTGTAGACGGCAATAAAGTCGAGTTACTTAGCGACAATTCGTGGCGTTATGCCGATACAAAACAAAACTCCTGCCGTTCAGTTCACCTGCAAGTACAGCTTTGTGCCCCCGAGGGTATTTGGAAAAAGATCAAGGCACCTTCAGCCGATATAACGGCCGCATTTAGCAAGGACGCCCGTAATTATCTGATGTTTATTATTGAGGAAATCGGAAGTAATTTGGGGGTTTCACAAAAACTTCTTAGAAAAACAGCCATTGAAACCGCCGCGCTTGGCGCGGGTATTGACCCCGAGAATGTTCCAATTTTGGAATTGTTACCCGCGGAAGTGGACGGTCAAACCGGGGAAACTGTTGTTTACGCGGTTAATATAGATGGTGTGCCGGTTGTCATCGCCAACACAATGGTCATTCGCCCTGATCTGACAATTCAAGTCGTTCAATATACTATTGGCAAAGAGTATAAAGATGCCCAAAGGCGCCTTGTGCAGCAAATATTGGATGAGGTTAAAATCAATGAATGAACCCTATCTGATCGGCGACAAGATGTCGGGCGGCTATGGCAAGGGCCCCGATATTCTGCACGCTTGCACGACAAGGGCGAGATTGCGGTGATCGTTGGCCCGAACGGGGCGGGCAAATCAACCGCCATGAAAGCGGTGTTCGGCATGTTGAACCTCAACAAAGGGGCGGTTCGGATTGATGGCGAGGATATCACCAAGCTGACGCCGCAAGCCCGTGTCGCCAAGGGCATGGCGTTCGTGCCGCAAACCTCGAATATTTTCACCTCGATGACGGTTGAAGAAAACCTTGAAATGGGGGCGTTCCTGCGCCGCGATGACATCAAGAAAACCATGGAGCAGATTTACGAGCTGTTCCCGATCCTGCGCGACAAGCGCCGCCAAGCTGCGGGGGAATTATCCGGCGGGCAACGCCAGCAGGTGGCGGTGGGCCGTGCGCTGATGACCCAGCCCAAGGTACTGATGCTGGACGAGCCGACCGCCGGGGTTTCGCCCATCGTCATGGACGAGCTGTTTGACCGCATCATCGAAGTGGCGCGCTCTGGCGTGACCATTCTGATGGTTGAACAAAACGCGCGTCAGGCTTTGGCTATCGCCGATAAGGGTTATGTGCTGGTGCAGGGCAAGAACCGGTTTACCGACACGGGCGAGGCTTTGCTGGCCAATCCCGAAGTACGCAAAAGTTTTCTGGGGGGTTGAAGGATGAAAACGGTTTTTTGGACGATTTCCTTTCTAGTGGTTGCAACGCAGGTTCAGGCCCTTGAACTTCAATGCAAATTCGCTGCGGGCGACA
>JAADIC010000100.1:0-3143 GCA_013151535.1 Alphaproteobacteria bacterium
CGCCCTATTGGATAGGCTGCTGTAGCTCAGAGGTAGAGCACTCCCTTGGTAAGGGAGAGGTCGAGAGTTCGATTCTCTCCAGCAGCACCATAGTAATCCCTTGATAGCAATAAAAACATGAGTATACAATAACTTAGCATCACCCCAACTGGTACATAAGGGTGGTCACTCATGGGAATAAAAATGCCACAACCCGTTCTCCGCAATGGTACCTACTATTTGCGCGTCAACGTGCCTGCTGATGTAATCGAAAAAGTCAGAGGCTCAATAATATCCATTCCTGTGGCAGGCGCAATTCGGCCAGTGCTGGTGAAGGGCCATGTGAAGGTCTCACTTGGAACTAAGGATTCGAGGGAAGCTAGAAGCAGGTTCTTGATGGCCTTGACCTTCGTGGATGAACCGCCCCGGGTTTACCGGAGAGTGTTTCGTTCAAATCTTAGGCCACTTTATCAAGGTTGTTCAGGTTTTCATAGAATGCCTCCTCGGCTTCTTGTGGCGTGATGTAGCCAATGGCGCTGTGCAGGCGTTCATTGTTGTACCAGTTCACCCATTTCAGGGTTTCCCATTCGACCCGGTCGACGGTTTTCCAAGGGCCGAGGAAGTTGATGACTTCGGTTTTGAACAAACCAATCGTGCTTTCGGCGAGTGCATTATCGTATGAATCTCCGACGCTGCCCACTGACGGGTCGATCCCGGATTCAGCCAATCGTTCGGTGTATTTTATGGCCAGATATTGCGAACCCCGATCCGAATGATGGATCAGATTGTCCGCCTCAGACGGGCAGCGTTGGCAAATAGCCTGGTTCAAAGCATCCAGTACAAAGCTGGTGGTCATCGAGGTGGATACGCGCCAGCCCACGATCTTTCGGGCGAAGACATCGATCACAAAAGCCACATAAACCATGCCCTGCCAACTTGAGACGTAGGTGAAGTCAGACACCCAGAGCCTGTTTGGCATCGGCGCAACAAACTCCCTGTTCACTTTGTCATCAGGGCATGGCTGGGCTGCGTCAGGATTGGTCATGATAACCTTTCCTCCTCTTGCAACGCCTTGTATTTCCAAGGCTTTTATCAGACGTTCTACGGTGCATCGTGCGATACTATTTCCCTCGCGTCGTAATCCATGCCAAACCTTGCGAGCCCCATAGCGATTGCCGCTTGCCTCAAAAACGCGCTCGATATCCTCGCAATCAATCACATCACTTTTGGCACGATCCGAGGCCAATTCAGGATCGCGTATAACTGCTGCCCGTGCGTAATATGTTGCCGGTGCAATCGGCAAAACCTTGCAGATCGGCCCGACACCAAAAACTACGCGGTGATCTTCAATGAAATTCACCATTTGCGAAACGGGCGGTCGAGCTCCACCTGCGCAAAATATGCAGACGCCTTCTTCAGTATCTCACTGGCTTGGCGTAGTTCACGAACCTCGAGTTCCAAGGCTTTGAGGCGCGCCTTTTCATCGCTGCTCAATCCATCGCGCAATCCAGCATCGCGTTCCAACTGCTGGCACCAGGCCCGCAGGCTGTCCGGCGAGCAACCAAGTTTTGATCCGATGACCTTGTAAGCTGCGTTATCACTGGAATAATTGCTACGGTTCTCTTTGAAAAGCCGAATGCCGCGTTCGCGAAATTCAGCCGTGTAGGTCGGGGTAGGTTTTCTTTGTGTCATAGGGTCCATCCTTGGAGAGTTTTACTCTCCAGTAAACCCGGGGCGGTTCAATCAGCCGATCGACCCACCATCGTAATACCCTCCTAAAATCAAAGCTTACAATGATACGTATTATAGTTCCAGGTGACTAGGGTCTAATCATTGTAGCGCTGCGCCACCGAAAACCGCGAGGCTTTGGAGATGGCGAATTGGCCATCCTGAACGCGCAGAATTTTGCCCTCGCGCAGCAGTTTGCCGAATGATCGTAGGCCAGCCTCTTTTGTGTAAGCGTCGCCGATATTGAGCTTGGCGAGCTTGGACATCACCTGGGCGCGCGAAAAGCGTGGGCGTCCTTCAACGATCGACGTGTAGGCGGCCGAGGCTTCCAGCAGATCGGTCAACTCGAACGCGCCGATGCGTTCGGCGAAATCGGAAAAGCTGGTGGCGTCGGAAAACGCGTCCGCCGGGATGCCCTGAATTTCACCGTCTTCCTCGTGGATTTGCGCTTCGGGTTCGAAATCCGGCTTCAGGGCCAGATTGCCGTTTATTTCGGCCACTTCGCGCTGTGGTTCCGGCGCGGCGGGTGTGGTTTCCGCCGGGGCCTCGTCAATCCGCTGCTCAGAGACCAGAATCAACGGCGATTGCTGGACCGGCGCGGCAGCGGGACGGGCCGCAGGGGCAGAGCTTGCAGCGGTTTTCAGCCCCTCGAGGCGGGCGGAATCCTGGGCGCGGCGCAGATCATCGCGATAGGCGGCCAGATCGGCTGCATCACCTTCTTCGGCTTCGTTATGGGTTTCGGCCACGGATTTGCGGCGGATCTTTCGATCGGCTTCGGTGGCGGCCACCGCAGCTTTGAGCTGGTCAAGCGCGTTCATGCGGCGCAGTTGCTCGGGTTTGTTCATTTTGGATTGGGTTGCTTGTAGCAGACGATCAAGCGCCCCGTCTTCTTCAGCCGCGTCACCGCTGCCAAGCAGTAAATCGGCGCGGCTTGGCCCGGCTTCGGGTTCGGGCTCAGTTTCGATCTCGGTCTCGGGTTCAACCTCAGTTTCGGTCTCGGTTTCGCTCTCCGGCTCAATCTCAAGCTCGGCCAGAGTTTCCTGTTCTGCCCCGTCTTCCTCCGGGTCTTGTTCCTGCGCGCCATCGGATTCTGCTTCGTTCAGCGCTGCGAGGTCGTCGCCATCCGGGGTCTCCTCATCGCTTTGCATGGCGGCTTCAAGATCGGCGGCAAGCTCGGCCTCTTGTTCCGGGCTCAATGAGGAATGGCGAGTGTCGAGTTCTTCGTCGTCGGTTTCACCTTCGATTTCCGCTTCGGTCGGCGTGGTGTCCGCTTCTTGCCTTTCCGTAACTTGCGGGGCGGTTTCCTCTTCGGCCGGGTCTTGCGGGATCGCGGTGTCGGCACCCAGAATCAGAGGGTCCAGCGTTTCTTCAGCCGGTTCAGTGGCGGCGGGTGCGCCTTCTTCATCGCCTTCTTCTTCGGCCAATTCCGCGTCGAT
>JAADIC010000100.1:3155-6446 GCA_013151535.1 Alphaproteobacteria bacterium
CTGTTCGACGTTGTGGCGAATCGCGGCCAGCGGTTCTTCCACCGATTTCTGCGAGGCGGCTTTACCTTCGGTCAGGTCTTCGTTTTCTTCGGACTGGCGCAGCGCGGTTGCGCTGGCGGCGACACCGGCGGCTGCGATTGCCGTTTCGATGGCGTTGGCATCGGCGTCTTTTTCCGGTGCCGGTTCTTGCCCTGTCGTGGTGTCATCCTGTTCGCCCCGGCGCGAGCGGAAAAACGTCAGCGGAGGGGCGGGGTGGGGTGTTTCTTCTGTGGGGGCCGCGTCAGCAGCCGGTTCTGTAGCCGGTTCTGTAGCCGATTCTGTGTCGTCATTGCGAATCGAATCAAAAACCAGCGGTGCGTCGCTGGCTTCATCCGAAGGCTCCGATAGCGGTTCTGGTGTCTGTTCCGGCACCTGTTCGGTCTGGCGCAGGATAATACCGTCATCGGCCAATTCCGCGTCGATAGCTTTTGAGGTGTTTTCCTCGGCGATGCGTTTCAGGGTTTCAGCGTCAGGGGTTTGCGGCGTGCTGCCAAAGAAGCGATCTTCGGCCGCGAGCTTGCGGAAATACTCGGCAACCATCTGCAAGGTGGTGAACGGGTCGTCGAACCCTTCGAGCGTACAGGAGAACGTGCCGTAGGTTACGGTCAGAATTTTGCTCGAGGTTGTCATTAACTTGCTACTTTCCCCCCCAACCACATCACAAGCTAACATGTGAATTTGCGCCAAACCAAACTATTTCGTTGTTTTTATCCCCAAAACACACTCAAAAAATTGATCTTTGTTCACGATTCTCGCATCAATAGGCGATGAAAGAAAAGATTGTTCAAACAGCCCTTGGAATCACGATTATCGGCGCGGGGCGGGTGTCGGCCAGGCAAATCGCCAAATCCGTGTCGCTGGCCCCTTATGTGGTGGCTGCGGACGGTGGGGCAAAGACGGCGTTGAAAAACCGGGTGCAGCCCGATCTGGTGATCGGGGATTTCGATGGTGGTGATGCCAGGCGCGCGGGAGTTTCGGCGGCGCGCCTGCACCGGATTGACGAGCAGGTTTCGACGGATTTCGAAAAGTGCCTCTATTCCATAGACGCGCCTTTTGCGATTGCGCATGGGGTGACGGGATCACGGTTCGATCATTCACTGGCGGCGATGAACGCAATTGCCCGGCAGCGCGGTTTTCCGGTTCTGGTGCTGTCGGGCAAAGACGTGATCTTCTTAAGCCCGCCGAGGCTGGTGTTGCATTTGCCCATCGGCACCCGCCGTTTCCACTGGCCGAGGTTCAGGGGCGCAGCGAGGGGCTGGAATATCCGATTGACGGTCTGGAATTTTCGCCTTTGGGGCGGATTGGCACGTCGAACCGGACCTGCGCCAAAACCGTCAGGCTGGAATTCACCGCCCTGCATATGCTGGTTATTTTACCGTGGAAGCATCTGGAAAGCGCTCTGGATGCGCTTGGGGTCAGCAATAGGTCAGGTTGACCGCCAAACCACCAAGCGAAGTTTCTTTATACTTCTGGTTCATATCCAGCCCAGTCTGGCGCATGGTTTCGACACAGGCATCCAGTGATACCAGATGCTCGCCATCACCGCGCAGGGCCAACGAGGCGGCAGAGACCGCTTTGATTGCACCCAACCCATTGCGCTCGATGCAGGGGGCCTGCACCAGCCCCTTGATCGGGTCACAGGTCATGCCGAGGTGATGCTCCAGCGCGATTTCCGCCGCGTTCTCCACCTGCTTGGGGGTGCCCCCCATGACCTGACAGAAACCGGCGGCGGCCATGGCGGCAGCCGAGCCGACCTCGCCCTGACAGCCAACTTCCGCCCCCGAGATCGAGGCGTTTTGCTTGATTAGCCCGCCCACAGCCGCCGCCACCAGCAGAAAATCGGCAACCTTGCTGGGCTGGGCCGTGGGCACATGATCCAGATAATAGCGGATGGTGGCCGGCACCACGCCCGCAGCACCGTTGGTCGGGGCAGTCACAACCCGCCCGCCAGCGGCGTTTTCTTCGTTCACCGCCATGGCATAGACCGAAATCCAGTCGTTGATCGTATGCGGGGCCGACATATTCTGGCCTCGCTCGTCCAGCAATTGCTGATGGATCGCATGGGCACGGCGGCGTAAGCTCAGGCCACCGGGCAGGATACCGTCGGTGGCGAGGCCGCGCTCAATACAGTCGTTCATCACCTCCCAGACCCGCTGAATACCATTGGACAATTCCGGATGGGACTGGGCCGAAATCTCGTTATCCCATTTCATCTGGGCGATGCTCTGGCCGCTATGTTCGGCCATTTCCAGCATTTCGGCGGCGTTGTGAAAAGGGTAGGGCACATCTGTCGGCACTTGCGGGCCTTTGTCTTTAGCCAGTTCCGCCTCGGTCAGCACGAAGCCGCCACCGACGGAATAATAGGTTTCCTGCAAGATCACATCGCCCGAGCTGTCAAGCGCGTTAAGGATCAGCCCGTTGGTGTGGCCGGGCAGGATCCTGTCATAGTCAAACCGCAGATCGGTGTCGGGGTTGAAGGCCAGCGGCGGCAGGCCCTTGGCGTTGATGATACGGCGCGCGTTGATGTCTTTCAAAGCCACCTCCGCCGCGCCGTTGTCAAAATTGTCCGGCTCAAACCCCGCCAACCCAAGGATCACGGCACGATCCGTGGCATGCCCCTTGCCCGTGAACGCAAGCGAGCCATGCAATGAGGCGTGCAGCCCATGCGCGGTGAAATCACTGGTGCGCAAGCGATCCAGAAACCGGGCGGCGGCCAGCATCGGCCCCATGGTGTGCGAGCTGGACGGCCCGACCCCAAGTTTGAATATTTCAAAGATGCTCAAAAACATTCGGTGGCAACCTCGCGCCTGTTCTAGCGTTTCCTAGAATAAACAAAGCGTTCTGAATACTCCAAATCCGACGTTGAAGCCGTCATTTTTCCCATGTTGCGCACCCCTAGGGCAATTCCCCCTCGCAGAGCACGGTTTTTCGCCTTATAACACAGCTCAAACAGGCAAACTTGGGGGAGAGTCGTTTTGGTCTCTGATCTGTCACCGATTGATACCGCGAAATTCGTGTCGGCCAAGCGGGCGCTCGATTTTGTCGAAAGTGGCATGCGGGTGGGCCTTGGCACCGGCTCAACCGCCGCCTGGATGGTGCGTATTCTGGGTGAGATGGTGCGCGAAGAAGGCCTCAAGATCGTCGGTGTGCCCACGTCGGATCGCACAGCACAACTGGCCACCGAGGTCGGCATTCCGATCACACAGCTAATACCTTCAATGGTGATACTGGTTTCTGCGATGTTGGTGGATA
>JAADIC010000205.1 GCA_013151535.1 Alphaproteobacteria bacterium
TGCCGGACAGGTTGCGGATCACGTCGCAGATTGACGGGAACAGCATACCGTCAACGAAATCCAGACGGCCCGATACACCAAGTTCGATGGTCGAGCGCGGGATGCGACAGATGTAGCTTTGGTAATACGCATCGCCGTGGATCACCTCCAGATTATCGCCACCACCCATGATGCCAAGCGGCAACATTCCGGCGGCGTGGATCAGCTCGCGCGGCACATAAACCGGTAGATAACCGATGACTTTGCGGCCCGGCTCGGCTTTTTTCCATTCCCGCGCCGAAGTGAAATTCAGGTCTTCGTAAAGTGCCTGACAGCGGGTCACAATTTCTGCTGTGGTTGGATTTGTCATCGGTTTTCCCACTTTGGCTGGCGCTTGGCGAGGAAGGCGGTCAGGCCTTCAACCGCGTCGCGGGTTGACATGAGTTCGTTCAAGTAAAGCTTTTCGACCTTGCACAGTTTCTTGGTCATGCGTTTGACATAGCCGAGGCGCGCGGCCTTAACGGCGCAGCGCAGCGCGGCGGCGGATTTTGGGGCCAGATGGTCGTCGAAATAGGCGAGGGCGGCGGCTTCGGGATCATCCGCAATGGCGTCCACAAGACCGGTTTCAACCGCCTCGACCCCTAAAATGGAGCGCCCCGAATAGAGCAGGTCTTCGGCCTTTGACTGGCCCATGCGTTCCGGCATCAGACAGCTTGCAGCCGGGGCGAACACGCCCAGCATCATTTCCGGCTGGCCCAGCGCCGCGTCGGGGTGGGCGAATAAAGTGTGGCCTGCCATGGCCAGTTCAAGCCCGCCACCAAGGCATTGGCCATTGATGGCCACAAGCACCGGCACCGGATATTTCAGCATCCGGGTGACGAGGGCGTGCAGCGCTGCCAGCATGGCCGCACAGCTTTCGGGTAGGTGTTCTTCGACGCTTGCGCCAAAGCTGAAATGCGGGCCTGCGGCGGATAAAAGCACCGCCTTGAGGTCGGGCAGACCCGCGTGATCGGCCAGCGCCGTATCGAGTGCTGCGATCATTTCAGCGTCAACGATATTGGCTTTGGGCCGGTTCAGGACCAGTCGTAGCAATGCGCCGTCGCGCGTCAGGGATATGCTGAGGCAGTCGCTCATTTACGCGCACCCGGCATTAGGCTGTCGATGTAATCCGGCGTCCATTTCTGCCCCTCGGCCAGCTCGCGGCGCAACCCGGCGAAATCGACCTCGCGGCCATTTTCGCGATCCCCTTCGTTGAAGGCGCGGAAACCGGCATTGGCCTCGGTCATCATGTTGAGGCTAAGCCACGCGCGGGAGTTTTCCTTGTTGGCGTTCCAGGCATTGAGCTTGGGTTTGCGCAATTCCTCAACCGATTTGGTGGTGCAATCGGGGAAGGTCATCAGCAGCTTGGTGCACAGCTCCTCGATCTTGGCGTCAAGTGCTGACAGGTCCATCTCACCAGTTTTCATCAGGGTTTTACCAGCGGCCAGATCATCGCCGGTCTTGAGCTCGCCGTGCAGTATCCGGCCCATATAGTCGGTCTTCATTTCGGTAATCACCAGCGGATTGGCGATATATTCACCGTCGATTTTCAGGCCCGGAACGATGTCGGTCAGGATGCCCAACCGCAGGGCCTTTTGGGCGGTAAAACTTTCGCAAAGCACGCCGGAATTCATCGCCTGCTCGCAGCCGATCATCACCGGCAGAAAATCGGTCGAGCCACCAATGGCGGCAGAACCATGCTTCGGCCCCGCCTGCCCGAACCGCGCCATATCCTGCGCGATCGAGAAATCACAGGCCATGCCGATTTCCTGACCGCCGCCGATACGCATACCGTTGACGCGGCAAATCACCGGCTTATCACAGCCCAGAATGGCGCTGACCATGTCGTTGAACAGCCGCATATATTGGCGGTATTCGTGTGGCCGACCAGCGTAATATTCGGCGTATTCCTTGGTGTTGCCCCCTGTACAGAACGCCTTGTCACCCGCCGCCGTAAACACCACAGCATTGACGTCGCGCATGTTGGACGCAGCGCGAAAAGCCAGAATGACCGATTTCACCATGTCGGTGGTGTAGGAATTGAATTGCGTCGGATTATTCAGCGTAATCCATGCGTTATAAAGACCCTTGGCCACAGAGCCATCCGGCATTAGGGCCGGTTTACGTTCAAACAGCACTTGGTCTGTGATCGCGTTGCGGATGTCGTCACCGACCAGATCGTGGGGCAGAAATTCAAATTGTTCGCTCATTTTGAGGCTCCATTTGGCACCATGATGGCGCGGCGCACGAGTTTGCCGTCATGGACGGCGGAAAAGACGGAATTGATGCTGTCAAGCGGGTGCTGCTCGACAAAAGGTTTGAGTTTGACCTTGCCGCTTAAAACCAGATCAAGCGCGCCGGGGTAAAGCTCGGGCGGGCAGCCCCAATTGCCCAACAGACGGGCGTGAAAGGCCATGAGGTTGGACAGGCGCACGGTGACTTTATCCATGGTGAAGCCGACGACGCACATGGTGGCCCCGTGGTTCATAAGGCTGAAAGCCGTGGTTTGACCGGCAGCAGAGCCGGAACATTCCATGATGATCCACTCACGGGTTTTGAGGTTGTTTTCCTTGGCAAAAGCAATGATCTCGCCCTTGAGGGCACGCGCGTCATATTCGCGGGCGTTCAAGGTCAGCGCCGCGCCGTAATCTTTCAACGCCGCCAGTTTTTCCGGCACAACATCAATGGCCACAACCGTTGCGCCCAGCGCCGCCGCCACCTGCACCGCGTAGCCGCCAACCCCGCCAACGCCGTTGACGATCACCAGATCGCCCGGGCCAACACCCGCCTGCACCGCCGCCTGATAGGGCGTGGTCAGCGCATCAGCCACCACCGAAACATCGGCCAGCTCAAGGCCCACGGCGGCCAGTTTGTCCACATCCACGGGGCAAAGCCCGCGCGCGGGGACGGTGATATGTGAGGCGAAGCCGCCCTCGATATCGTTGCCGGGCATTTTCTGGGCGCGGCAGATTGTGCCTTTGCCGCGCTTGCAGGCATCACATTCGCCGCAGGGCATGACAGCGGGGATGATGACGGTTTTACCCATCCATTCGCTTGCGCCCTCGCCTGTTGCGATCACGGTTCCGCTGATTTCATGCCCCAAAGTCAGGG
>JAADIC010000023.1 GCA_013151535.1 Alphaproteobacteria bacterium
CCGATAAAGGGTGCGGATCATCCGTAAGACATTGCGCCAGCACCGCGTCTAACGGGGCCGCGCCGGAGGCGGGCAGATCGCGTTTCACGCCTGCTGCCGCCAGCAAAGCCCGCGCCGCCAGATCGCCGCCTTGCCGGTTTTCAGCGGCGTAAAGGCCGGCAAGCGCGTGCAGAAGCGGCGAAAGTTGGTTGGCCATGTTTTAACCCTTCAAAATCCGGTCGACCATTTCACCGCTATCCGTCGACAGGCCGGGCAGGGCGGCGATGCGTTCAAGTTCAGCGCGCATCAGGTTCTGACGCGCCGCGTCATACCAGCGCCAACCATCAAAGGCCGAGACCATGCGGGCTGTAGTCTGGGCGTTGACGGGATCGAGCCGGATCAGCCAGTCGGCTAGAAACGCATAACCGGCGCCGCTCGGGTCATGAAAACCGGCTTGGTTCATCATGCTCAAACCGGCGATCAACGCGCGGAAGCGGTTCGGGTTCTGCCAGTCGAAATCCTTGTGCGCTGCCAAATCCCGTGCCGTGGCGATAGCGGTTTCAGGGCTGGCATGGCCGATTTGCAGCATGAACCATTTATCAATCACCAGCGAATTATCCTGCCATTGCTCATAAAACGCCGCGCTCTGCGCTTGCCCCAGCCCATTCGCCAAAAGCGGGGTCAGGGCCGCAAGCTGGCCGGTCATATTGTCCGCCGCGCCGTAATGGGCGTGCGCCAATACCCCGCCATCGAGCTTGCTGAGATAGGCCAAAGCCGCCCCCTGCAACGCCCGCTTGCCCGCATCTGCGGCATTGGGATCATAGGGGCCTTGGGTGGCCATGCCTTTGTAAAGAGACATAAAATCCGGCTGCAAGGCCTGTGCTATTGCCTTTGAAAGATCCCGCCTTGTGTTGTAAATGGCCGTGGGGTCAGGCGTTTGACCGAGGTCATAGAGCGCCTTGGCCAACTCGTCCTCGGCCGGAAGCGCCAGCACCAAAGCACGAAACGCCGGGTCAAGCGTGTCGTCGCGAATGACTTGGCGCAACGCGCCGAGATAACCATCAGCGGGGGCCGCAGCGCCCACACTCATCGAACACAGCAGATCGCGCGCCAGATCGCGCCCGGCCTCCCATTTGTTGAACGCATCGGTGTCATGGGCCAGCAGGAAAATGCGACGTTCGGTCGTTATGTCCTGCTCAAGGATCACCGGCGCGGAAAAGCCGCGCAGGATCGACGGGATCGGACGTGTGGCCAGATCGTCAAAGCTAAAGCTCTGGCTTGCTTGAGTCATCTCCAGCATTTGTGTTGGCAAAACCTCGTCGCCATTGGGGTTGAGCAGGCCAAGCGCAATCGGGATAACCATAGGTTTTTTGCCCGTCTGCCCCGGTGTGTCGGGAATAGATTGGCTGAAAGTCAGGGTGAACCGGCCATCCTGCCAACTTTCCTTAACCGACAGGCGCGGGGTGCCTGCCTGACTATACCACAGCCGGAACTGCGCCAGATCACGGCCGGTAGAATCCGCGAAAACCTGCAACCAGTCGTCAATGGTGCAGGCCTGCCCGTCATGGCGCTCAAAATACAAATCAAGCGCTTTGCGATAGGCATCAGCCCCGACCAGATTGCGCAACATGCCAATAACTTCGGCACCCTTTTTATAGATTGTTGCCGTATAGAAGTTATTGATTTCTTTGTATTCTGCCGGTTGTACCGGATGGGCCAGCGGTCCCGCATCTTCGCGAAATTGCTGTGCGCGCAACTGGTTGACCTCGCCAATCCGCCTAACCGCGTGGCTGCGCTGATCGCCGGAAAATATCTGGTCGCGGTAAACCGTCAGCCCTTCCTTCAGCGACAGTTGAAACCAGTCACGGCAGGTGATGCGGTTGCCGGTCCAATTGTGAAAATATTCATGCGCGATGATACCCTCGATCAGCTCAAAATCACGGTCCGTGGCGGTTTCAGGGCTGGCCAGAACGTATTTGGAGTTGAAGATGTTCAACCCCTTGTTTTCCATCGCCCCCATGTTGAAATCGTCAACCGCCACGATCTGAAACAGGTCCAGATCATATTCGCGGCCATAGGTTTCCTCGTCCCAAGTCATGGATCGTTTCAAGCTGTCCATCGCATAGGCGCATTTGTCCTGATCGCCGGGCCGGACCCAGACCTTGAGATCAACCTTGCGCCCTGAACGGCAGGTGAAATCATCGTCAAAACTGACCAGATCACCCGCCACCAGCGCAAACAGATAGGCCGGTTTTGGCCACGGATCATGCCATTCGGCCCAGCCATCGCCCTTGCCGGTCGGGTTGCCGTTGGACAGCAGCACCGGCACGTCCCCCTCAATCCGCACCGTGAACACCGCCATCACATCGGGGCGGTCAGGGTAAAAGGTGATCTTGCGAAACCCCTCGGCCTCGCATTGGCTGCAATACATGCCCTTGGACATGTAAAGCCCGCTGAGCGAGGTGTTGGCCTTGGGGTTCACCTCAACCTCGGCCTGCCAGATGAAGGTATCGGGCAGGCTGTCGCCCTTGATGGTCAGGCGCGTCGGCGTGCGGGTATAGTCGTTTTCGGCCAGCTTTTTGCCGTCAATGCTGGCGGATATCAGCGTCAGCTCTTCGCCGTTCAGCACCAGATTACCCGCCTCGTCAGGATTGCGGCGAAAGGATATGCGCGACAGCACCCGGGTGGTTTCAGGCGATAGGTGAAAGGTCAGATGCACCGCGTCGATCAGAAAGGCAGGCGCGGTGTAATCGGCAAGGCGAATTGTCGGGGCAGGGGGCATGGAAGTCTCCGGTAGATTTGGCGCCAGACTAGCCATGTGGCGGGCAGGGGCAAGCCGCGATTTCAATGCTTGATGGTTTTTGTCGGAAATCCGGCTGGACCAAAGTTTCAAGATTTGTTAGCTTGCGGGCGAACAGCCAAATTTGCAGGAAACCCAATGAAGCGCCCCGTTGTCGGTATTATCGGAAATCTTCACATCATCGGCGAAGATTACAAGGTGCAGGGCACGGGCATCATCAATCTTGAGGCCATTGCCCATGTCACCAACGCCCTGCCGCTGATGGTGCCGGCCGATCCGCGCGTGGTGGATGTGGCGACGCTGGTGGATGCCTGTGACGGCTTTGTTTTCACCGGCGGGCGGCCCAATGT
>JAADIC010000353.1 GCA_013151535.1 Alphaproteobacteria bacterium
CGCGCTGGCGGCACCGGTTTCAGGATCAAACAACACCATTGCCCCGATATGGGACGAAAGACCCTTGGCCGGATTGCCGGGAAACAGCGACAATAGTTTGACGCCGTAAACCCCGCCATCGTTCAAAACCCCCGGCATGATGCCAAGTTTGTTGCCCCCGCCCACATCAATCGCGTGGCGCAAAGGCAGATTTCCCTCGCCCCGCGCCACGCCGATCATGGCCTTTTGCACGACTTCGATGGCGTCGGGCATGGGCAGCAGTTTAGCCACCTCACTGGCGGATAAAACGATCATAGTTCGGTCTCGTTTCCTTTGGGCCAAACCGGGCCGGTTGGCGATAGCCCCAGAACCTGTTCCAACAGCGCGGTGTATTCGGCAGGTCGTGTCACATAGGGAAAGTGGCTGCCGGTTTTGAACCGAAAGGCCCGTCTCGGTTGCAATCGCGCCCGCACCGCACTCTGCCAATCGGGCGGGATCAGGTGATCGTCGCCGCTCTCGATTGTGTAAAGGTTTTCGCCGCTCAACGCCGGTTCGGGCAGCTCGGGCGCGGTTTTCAATACCTGCAAACGCTGGCGCAACTCGGCTTCGGGAATGCGCCCCTCAACCTCGAGCAGCAGCAATTCAGCGAGGGCGCAGTAAGGGTTATCGGGTGTGATCCACGTTTTGAGGCCCATGGTGAACCCGGCGCGCAGGTCTTCAATCGGGGTGTTTGCAAGATCGAGCTTATAGGGCGGCACCTGATCCAGCCCTTTGACAGATGGCAGGGTATTCGCGGCAATCACGGCCTTAATCACGCCCGCGTCCTTCGCCGCCAGAAACTGCGCCAGATAACCACCCAGCGAGCTGCCCAGCACGGTCGCGCCCTCAAAACCCTCGGCCTTTATCATCGCAACAATGTCATTCGCCCAATCCGCCAAACTGCCACGCGCGGGGTAACTAACCGCAAGAACTCGCGCGCGACTTTCCAGCACCGCGATCTGTTGCCAGAATATATCGGCGCGGCCCAATGTGCCGGGGATCAGCACCAGCGGCGGGCCGGTATTGCCCGCGCGAATAACGCCCCAATCGCGGCTGTTCAGGGCCATTCGCCGCTCGGGGTGGCTGGCCAGAAACCGTTCGCGTGATTGTATCAGGGCGTTTGGCATTAGTCTTTATCCTTAAGCAAGGCAGGCTCAGGCCACTGTGCGAAAGGATCACCCGGTTGGCAAGAGGCGCGCTGGCCCGAGGTCAGCCGGATCAAGCCCCTGATCCAGAATGTCCTGCGGCAATTCCTGCCCCAGAATATCGGCAGCGGCGTAGCGGCTGAGTGCGGGGGCGGTTTGAATGCCGTAGCCGCCCTGCCCTGCCAGCCAGTAGAACCCCTCGGACTCCGCTGCATAGCCTGCAACCGGCACACCATCGGCGACAAAACTGCGCAATCCGGCCCATTTGCTTTCAATCCGGCGCACGGACAAATCGAACGCGGTTTCGATTTGGTCAATGCAAATGGCGATGTCCATCTCGTCGGGCTGGGCGTCGCAAGCGGGTGACGGGATTTCATCCTCGGGTGAAATCAGCAGGCGCGCGCCGTCTGGTTTCAGGTAAAACTTTTCCCCGATGTCACCTGTCAGCGGTCCGCGTGGATCAGAGCCTTCGGGCGCCGCCACCATCAGGGCCGTGCGCCGTTTCGGGACCAGCCCGATTTGCCCAACCCCCGCCAAAGCCGCAACCTCGTCCGCCCATGCGCCAGCGGCGTTGACGACAATTGGCGCATCAATCTGGCCCTGCGCGGTTTCAAGCTGCCAATTGGCCCCATTCCGTTCCAGAGAAACCACCCGAGCGTTGGTCAGAACCTCGCCACCCAACGCTTTGAACGCCCGCAAATAGCCCGCGTGCAGAGCAGCCACATCAATGTCGGACCCGCCCTGATCCAGCATCCCGGCCACGCCGTAGCCTTCGCGCAACAACGGCTGTGCTTCACGCACCGCCGCCCCATCAATACGCGCGGTATTGGGGTCCTGGCCCACCTCCTCCATCAGCGCATCAAGCGCGTCAAGCTGATCGGCGCGCGCTACCAGAAGCACATCACGCCGGGTCAAAAGCGGCACGTTTGTGAACCCTTCCGGGGGTACCGCGTAATAGGCAGCCGATGCGCGTGTGAGGGCGCGAATGGGCGCAGGCCCATAATTGGGCGCAAACATGGCGGCAGAGCGACCGGTGGTGTGATAGCCCGGCTGGCTTTCCATCTCAAACAGCACAACGCGCGCGTGCTTCGCCAATTCGGCGGCCACGGAGGCCCCCGCGATCCCGCCGCCGATTACCGCGATATCCACGATCCTCCGGTTCTGTACTGTTGTCACGCGCGACTCCTGAAATTCATTTCCCAGCCTTTGGCCGACGCTGCCTGAATTACGGATCGCGTGAAAGCGGAATTTTAGTTGCATATGCATATAAATTACCCTAAACACATTTCCAACACCAAGTGCGGCCCCGCCCAAAACAGGGAAAACAGAAAATGACTGCGCCGAACATTCTTGAAAATATCGGCGACATGCTGCTTTCAGGCAGCGTTGAAGTCGTCGATCTGACCGGAACACTTGGCCCCGACACACCAATCCTGCAATTGCCGCCGGATTTTGCCAGGAACACACCCAGGGTCGAAATCCACAAGATCTCGGAATATGACGAGGACGGGCCGTTTTTCGCGTGGAACTGGCTGAAGCTGGGCGAACATACCGGCACCCATTTTGACGCGCCACATCACTGGATCACCGGCAAGGATTACGCCGACGGCTATACCGACAGTATTCCGGTGCAGAATTTCGTCGCGCCCGTGAACGTGATCGACTGCTCCACCGAGGTTGCCAAAGACGCCGATTTTCTGCTGTCTGCCGACGCCGTGAAAGCGTGGGAGGCTGAACATGGCGCAATCAACGAAGGTGAATGGGTGGTCATGCGCAGCGATTGGGACAAGCGCGGCAACGATCAGGATACTTTCCTGAACGCCGATGAAACCGGGCCGCATTCCCCCGGTCCAACGGTGGATTGCATCCAGTATATCCTGTCCAAAGGCATTACCGGTTGGGGCAACCAATGCATCGGGACTGACGCAGGACAGGCGGGTGGAATGGAGCCGCCCTATCCGGCGCACAACCTGCTGCATCAGGCCAACCGTTACGGTTTGGCCAGTCTTGCCAACCTCGACAAACTGCCGCCAAAGGGTGCGATCCTGATTGCCGCGCCGCTCAAGATCGAAAACGGCACCGGCAGCCCAATCCGCGCGCTGGCGCTGGTGCCAAAGGGTTAGGGCGATGAACCAGCAGGCAAACACACTACAAGCCGTGGATGTGCCCCGGCTCAAGGATATCGGGCTTGATAACTTCGCACCCTATCTGATGAACCGGATCATGGGCCGCTATAACGCCCATGTGCGCGACGATATGGTGGCGCTGGGGTTAAGCACGCCGAAAATGCGCGCATTGGCCAATCTGGCGATCATGGACGGCATTTTGATCGGTGAATTGGCAGTCTATTCCGTGGTCGAGCAATCCACCCTGTCACGCGCGCTGGATGGTCTGGGGTAAAGACGGTCTGATCCGGCGCGAGGTCGACAAAAACGACAGCCGCGCCACGCGGGTTTTCATCACGCCAGCCGGGCGCGCGGCCTTTGAAAAGCTGTGGCCAAGTATGGCCGAAAGCTATGGCCGGATGTTTCAGGGCATCGGTGAAACCGAGCAACAGGCCTTCATCGCCACACTGCAAACCATCCTTGGCAATATCCGCCAGCACGATTTTTAAGGGGCAATCATGGCCGAGCGTTCATTCAAAAAAGAGGTCGAGCATCTAAGGCTTGGCGAAGGTGATACCTTCACCGGCGAGGGTATTCTGGCCATCACCAAGGCCCTGCTGGAATGTGGCGTGGGGTATGTCGGCGGCTATCAGGGCGCGCCGATCAGCCATTTGATGGACGTTTTGGCCGATGCCGAGGATTTGCTGGCCGAGCTTGGTGTGCGGTTTGAGGCCAATGCTTCCGAAGCGGCGGCGGCGGCAATGCTGGCGGCCTCGGTCCACTATCCCATTCGCGGCGCGGTGACGTTCAAAGGGCCGGTCGGGGTCAATGTGGCCTCGGACGCTTTGGCCAACCTGTCGTCATCCGGCGTCAAAGGCGGCGCGCTGGTGATCTTGGGTGAAGATTACGGCGAAGGCTCGTCCATCATGCAGGAGCGTAGCCACGCATTTGCCATGAAAAGCCAGTTCTGGCTGATGGACCCGCGCCCCAACCTGCCCTCGATCGTCAAAGCGGTGGAACAGGGGTTTGAGCTGTCCGAGGCCTCAAACACCCCGGTCATGCTGATGGTGCGCATTCGGTCCTGCCATGTGACCGGCAGTTTTCAGACCCGCGACAATCAGCGGCCAAGCCTGACGGTCAAAGACGCACTGTCTGACCCGCAGCGCGATTTCAACCGCGTGGTGCTGCCGCCGATGTCTTATATTCACGAGCAGGACAAGGTGGCCAATCGCTGGCCCGCGGCGGAAAAATACATCGTTGAAAACGGCCTAAACGAGCTGTTCGGCCCAAAGAAATCCCCCGTTGGCATCGCGGTGCAGGGCGGCATGTACAACACCCTGATCCGGGCGCTGGGGCGGCTTGGGCTGGCCGATATTTACGGCAAGACCGACGTGCCGATCTATGTGCTGAACGTGACCTATCCGCTGGTGAAAGACCAGTTTCTGGAGTT
>JAADIC010000218.1 GCA_013151535.1 Alphaproteobacteria bacterium
ACTTCCTGACCCTCGGTCAGGATGTCTTTTGGATGGTTCACCCGCTCATTGGCAAGTTGGCTAACATGCACAAGGCCGTCGCGTTTGCCGAAGAAGTTCACGAATGCGCCGAAATCCATCAGTTTGACGACCTTACCAGTGTAGATCATTCCGGCCTCGGGCTCGGCCACAATCGCGTGGATCATGTCGTAGGCCTTCTTGATCGACGCCGCATCGGACGAGGCGATCTTGATGATGCCTTCGTCATTGACGTTGACCTTGGCACCCGAAACCTCAACGATTTCGCGGATAACTTTACCGCCGGTGCCGATCACTTCGCGGATTTTATCCGGGTTGATCTGCATGGTTTCGATGCGTGGGGCGTGCTCGGAAAACTCACCAGCTTCGGTCAAAGCTTTGGCCATTTCGTCCAGAATGTGGAGACGACCGGCTTTGGCCTGTTCCAGTGCTTTGCTCATGATTTCTTGCGTGATGCCCGCAACCTTGATGTCCATTTGTAGGGACGTGATGCCGTTGGCAGTACCCGCAACCTTGAAATCCATATCGCCGAGGTGATCTTCGTCGCCCAAGATGTCAGTCAGAACCGCAAAGTCGTCACCTTCAAGGATCAGCCCCATGGCCACACCGGCAACCGGCGCTTTCAAGGGAACACCCGCATCCATCATCGACAGGGAGCCGCCACAGACCGACGCCATCGAACTGGAACCGTTGCTTTCGGTGATTTCAGACACCAGACGCAGCGTATAAGGAAAATCGGTTGCCGCTGGCAGAACGGCCTGCAACGCGCGCCATGCCAGTTTACCGTGGCCAATTTCACGACGGCCCGGGCCCATCATACGGCCAGCTTCACCCACCGAATAGGACGGGAAGTTGTAATGCAGCATGAAGTTGGAACGGTATGTGCCGTTCAAAGCATCAATCATCTGCTCGTCGTCGCCAGTACCCAGCGTGGTCACAACCATTGCCTGGGTTTCGCCGCGTGTGAACAGAGCGGAACCGTGGGTGCGGGGCAGAAGTTGAACTTCACTGACAATCGGGCGAACCGTGTCCAGTGCGCGGCCATCAATACGTTTGCCGGTTTTCAGGATGTCACCGCGCACAACGCTGCTTTCCAGTTTCTTGAAACAGGAACCAAGGTTACCGTCTTCCAAATCCTCGTCAGACAGGGCTTCACGGATGGTATCGCGTGCGGCTGAAATAGCTGCGGTACGTTCTACTTTATCTGTGTTGCCAAAGGCAGCACGCATGGCTTTTTCACCGGCTTTTGATACCCGGGCGTAAAGCTCGGAATAATCAGGGGCTTGAAAGTTGAACGGCTCTTTTGCCGCGTCTTCGGCCAGATCAATGATAAGGTCGATCACTGGCTGCATCGCATCGTGGCCAAACTTGACCGCGCCCAGCATTTCAGCCTCACTCAGCTCATAGGCTTCGGATTCAACCATCATCACCGCGTCTTTGGTACCGGCAATCACCAGATCAAGGCGCTGCTCGGGGTTTTCACGCAGCTTGTGCATGTCATCCACTGTCGGGTTCAAAACGTATTCGCCGTCTACATAACCAACGCGGGCGCAACCGATTGGGCCGCGGAAAGGAGCGCCAGACAATGTGAGGGCAGCCGAGGCGGCGATCATCGCGACTACGTCTGGATCATTTTCCAGATCGTGGCTCAGAACCGTACAAATCGCCTGGGTTTCGTGCTTGAAGCCCGGCACAAACAAAGGCCGAATTGGCCGGTCGATCAGGCGCGCAGTCAGGGTTTCTTTTTCGGTTGGGCGTGCTTCACGCTTGAAGAACCCGCCGGGGATCTTGCCCGCAGCGTAATACTTTTCCTGATAGTGAACCGTCAGGGGAAAGAAATCCAAACCTACTTTGGGTTTCTTTTCAAACACCACGGCGCACAGCACCGAGGTTTCGCCAAGGGTTGCGATCACACAGGCATCAGCCTGACGCGCAATCTTGCCGGTTTCGAGTGTCAGGGTCTCATTACCCCACTCGACGGATTTTTTTACTTCGTTAAACATTTCGTTTCCTTGTCAAACGACCCTACCCCCTGGCAGGTGTCGCAATTTCGCGGGCCATATGCCCACGGACCCCGGTTTCATATCATCCTGCCGGTCCTGCGGGGTCAAACCGGGCGGCGTTCGGACTTTCTGTCTGGTTTAAGTCAGGGTCAAACAGCGTTCCCCAAATGCGAAAACGCGCCCCAAAAGGCGCGTTTCCTGAATGTCTTAGCGGCGAATACCCAAGCGCTTAATCAGGTCCTGATAACGGGCCTCATCCTTGGAGCGGGTGTAATCCAGCAACTTGCGGCGCTGGGCGACCATTGTCAGAAGGCCACGGCGGGAATGGTTGTCCTTTTTGTGGGTCTTGAAATGCTCGGTTAGGGTCGTGATGCGCGAGGTCAGGATAGCAACCTGAACTTCCGGCGATCCTGTGTCACCGTCTTTGGTGCCGTATTCTTTAATCAGCTTGGCTTTCGCCTCGGTTGTGATCGACATCGGGGTCTCCTTTTATAAGGTTAAAGTGAATGGCGCAGGCCGGGATGTCGTCCAGCAAGGCCCATGGAGGTTCCGCCCAATTTGAGCAGATGCGCGCGTATAGGAGGTTTGGGAGCAAAAGGAAAGAGGGGAATCAACCCCCGATCAAGGTTGCTTTATCATATCCGCAATCTCGCGCGCCCATTCGCCGATGATCGGGATAAAGTCGATCGAGGCCAGTATATAGATCAGGCTGGATACAACAATCGTTGCCCCCAGAACGCTGCCCAGGCCAAAGGCGATGCCGCGCAGAAACTGCCGCCCCAGCATTCGGCTCATCGACATGTTCAGCCGTGAATTAACCGCGTTGACCTCGGCCCTGAGGGCGGCGATTTCACCTGTCAGGACGGTGTTGGTGGGCGTTTGGGTGCTATCGGTCATGGTTTTGGCCTCGAAGTTTCCTGTAGACACCTTAGTGATTTTTGCTGGTTTGGAAACAATGGTCTGAAATACGCGCGACTTTATCGGCAGCACCACCCAATCCAACTAAATTACAACATAATTCCAACAAGTTAACGCCCAGGTTCTGGTCAGCACAACATTGGCCCTATAGGGTTGAAGCCATCTGGGGATTCGCCTG
>JAADIC010000319.1 GCA_013151535.1 Alphaproteobacteria bacterium
ATTCGCCTATACCCACAAAACATCGCAATCCGGTTGGGCGGCGGCACAGACCCATGTGGCGGCGCTTGGTTTTCAGTTCCAGAACTTGTGGGCCTCGGGCGGGCATCTGGCCTCGGCCAGGGGCGTTGTGAATGGCGATGCGGACATCACCGGGCTGGATGCGATGACATGGCGGCTGATCCAGCGCTATGAGGGTTTTGCCGACGAGTTGCGGGTGATTGCCGTGACCGACCCAACCCCGGGCCTGCCCTATATCACCGCCCTTGATATGGACGGTGACATGATGTTTGACGCGGTTTCCGGCGCGATTGACGATCTTGACGCTGAAAGCCGCGAGATTCTCTGCCTCAAAGGGCTGGTGCGTATTCCGGTTGCGGAGTATCTGGCCGTGCAAAATCCCTAGAAAAACGCCTGCAATCCGGTCTGCGCGCGCCCCAGAATAAGCGCATGCACGTCATGCGTGCCCTCATAAGTGTTGACGGTTTCAAGGTTCACCATGTGGCGCATGATCTGGAATTCTTCGCTGATACCGTTACCGCCATGCATGTCGCGGCTCATGCGCGCGATATCCAGCGCCTTGCCGCAATTGTTGCGCTTGATGATCGAGATCATCTCGGGCGCCGCCGCCGCCTGATCCATCAGCCGACCAACCCGCAACGCGGCGTGCAGGCCCAACGAAATCTCGGTCTGCATATCCGCCAGTTTCTTCTGGAAAAGCTGCATCTGCGCCAAAGGTTTGCCAAATTGCTTGCGATCCAGCCCATATTGCCGCGCCGCGTGCCAGCAAAATTCAGCCGCGCCCATGGCCCCCCATGCGATACCATAACGTGCGCGATTAAGACAGCCAAACGGGCCTTTCAGACCCTCCACATGGGGCAGCAGGGCATCCTCGCCGACCTCGACATTCTCCATGACAATCTCGCCGGTGGTTGAGGCGCGCAGGCTCAACTTGCCCTCGATTTTCGGGGCTGACAGGCCTTTCATGCCCTTTTCCAGTACAAAACCGCGAATTTTGCCGCCATGTTCCTCGGATTTTGCCCAGACCACGAACACATCGGCAAATGGCGCGTTGGAAATCCACATTTTGGTGCCGTTCAGCACATAACCACCCTGCACCTTTTCAGCGCGGGTTTTCATGCCGCCGGGATCGGAACCTGCATCCGGTTCGGTCAGCCCGAAACAACCGATCCATTCGCCGGTCGAGAGTTTCGGCAAAAACTTCTGGCGCTGTTCTTCCGATCCATAGGCATAGATCGGGTACATCACCAACGAACTTTGCACCGACATCATCGAGCGGTAACCGCTATCGACCCGCTCAACCTCGCGCGCGGCAAGGCCGTAGGTGACGTAATTCGCACCCAGCCCGCCATATTCCTCGGGGATGGTGGTGCCAAGCAAGCCCATTTCACCCATTTCGGCAAACACGCCGGGGTCGGGCTTTTCCTCGCGATACGCCGCAATCACGCGGGGCTGCAATACGTCTTGCGAAAACGCCCGCGCTGCATCGCGGATCATGCGTTCCTCGTCCGTCAATTCGGTTTCCAGCATGAACGGATCTTCCCAGTTGAACGAAGAAAGATCAGGCGCGTCTTTAGGTTTCAGGCTGGGTTTGATCATATTTTTATCCTAGGGTGTTGAGAGTCCACGTCACGTTGGGTAAACCAGCCCCAATGGGATTGCAAATGAAAGCCGCGAAATGAGTGATACAAACAAAGACTGGATCGCGGCCCACCCAGAGGTCAAAGCCCTTCGGGTCGCGACTGTCGACTTGAACGGAATCGCGCGTGGCAAACGCCTGCCGATTGGTCACGCCGACAAGGCGCTGGCTGGTGGCATCCGCATGCCGTTTTCGATCCAGAATGTGGACATCTGGGGTGAGGATATCACCGACAGCCCGCTGGTGTTTGAAAGCGGTGATGGTGATGGCGTGATGCAGCCAACCGAACGCGGCTTGGTGCCGATGGACTGGTTTGAAACTACATCAGCGCTGTTGCCGCTGTGGATGTATGATGAAAGCGGCACGCCATTTGCCGGTGATCCGCGCCATGCCTTGGCCGCCATGCTGGATCGCTACAAGGCGCGCGGTTTGACGCCGGTTGTTGCCACCGAGATGGAGTTCTATCTGCTTGATGGTTCGACCGCGACGCCGACCCCGCCGCGCTCACCGCTAACCGGCCAGCGCCTAAGTTCGATGGACGTCATGGCGCTTGGTACGCTCGATGCGTTCGACGGGTTTTTCACCGATCTTTATGCGGCTTGCGAAGCCATGGGCATCCCTGCCGATGCGGCCATTGCCGAGGGTGGTCTTGGCCAGTTCGAGATCAACTTGATGCATGTGGATGATGCTTTGCGGGCGGCTGACGATGCCTGGCTGTTCAAAATGGCGGTGCGCGGGGTGGCGCGAAAGCACGGGTTTGCCGCCAGTTTCATGGCCAAACCGTTCGCCGATCAGGCGGGTAACGGGCTGCATACACATTTTTCGGTGCTGGATTCCAAGGGTAAAAACATCTTTGACGATGGCACTTCAGAAGGCTCCAAAAAGCTAACACAAGCGGTGGCGGGGGTGCTGGCGGCGATGCAGGCCTCCACCCTGATCTTCGCGCCGCATTTCAATTCTTATCGGCGGATGCAGCCCAACAGCCATGCGCCAACCACCGCTGTCTGGGGCTATGAAAACCGCACCGCGGCGGTGCGTATTCCGGGTGGAAATCCGGCGGCGCGCCGGATTGAGCACCGCGTGGCGGGGGGCGATGTGAACCCCTATCTGATGCTCGCTGCCGTGCTGGGCGCGGCCCTGATCGGGATCGAGGACCAGATGACACCGCCAGCGCCTGTGCGCGGCAATGCCTATCCCGCAGATGTGGCGCATCTGCCCGATGACTGGGCAACTGCGGTTGATCTGTTTGAAAGCGATGAGATAGTGGCGCGGATATTCAACCCCGATCTGATCCGCAATCTTTGCCTGTGCAAACGACAGGAAATCGCGGGCTTTGCCGATCGCCCCGAAAATTTTGAATTCCAAACCTATCTGGAAACCGTATAAGGGGGCTTGCTGGCGGGGTTGTGCCTCTGTTAGTGAAATTTGATCAAATTACGAACAGTCAAA
>JAADIC010000136.1 GCA_013151535.1 Alphaproteobacteria bacterium
CATAGGCCAAGCGGCCCTGAGTCGCCAACCCGTTGAGAAAAAATACTTATCCACAGGCTGGGAATTGAACATGTGTTCAGTTATGATGGTTTGAAGGAGGCTTGATGGCACGCAAAACCGGCTCACATTCCGAGGTTACCGGCCCGCGCATTCGCGCGGCGGCCCTGAAATTATTCGCCCGCCACGGTTATGCCGCCGTTTCCATGCGCCAAATCGCGCGTGAAGTCGGGGTGCAGGCAGGGGCGCTTTACCTTTATACACCAGACAAGCAGGGGCTTTTGTTCGGGTTGTTGCAAGATCATATGACCGGATTGCTTGCGGCCTGGGCGGCGGAGGAAAAACCGTCTGATCCGGTCGAGCACCTGCATCACTTCACCCGCTTTCACATCTTTTACCATCTTGAGAGGCCGGAAGATGTGTTCGTTTCTTATATGGAACTGCGCAATCTTGGGCCGGAAAACTTTGCAACCATCGAGGCCTTGCGCCGGACTTATGAGGATAAGTTACAGGCAATCTTGCAAGACGGGCAGGATAATGGGCAGTTTTCGCTCCCCGATGCCAAGCTGGCGACGCTGGCCCTGATTGCCATGCTGACCGGTGTGAACACCTGGTATCGTGACGGTGGCCGGTTGAGCCGCGAAAAAGTCGAGGCGATTTACTGGGATATGGTGCGCAAGGCGGTTGCCGCCTGACATATCTCAGGCCGCATTGGCATCCAGTCGGGCGGGTATATCCATCACATCCGCCAGAACCTCCAGCGACAGATGGCTGATGCCCGACAGATCCCCTTCAAAAACCGAAAACGGCGCGGCGGGATGGCCCAGATCGCTGATGACAACCCGTGCACCGGGGAATTTCTGGCCCATGGTGTAAAGGCTGGGCGTGGCAATAACCGCCATGCCCAGACTTGCCGCCGCCGCCGCCCCTTGGGCAGAATTTTCAATGACGGCGATATCACCCGGTGGCAGGCCAAGATTTGCAACGCAGGTGCGGTAAGCCTGAACCGGTGAGGCCCCTTGCAAATCTTCCCCCGAGACAGCAACCGACAGGGCATCGACGATTTCAAGCCCGAACCGGTTGAACAGCAATGTTTCATATTCAAGGCGCGGGCCGGTCGAACAGATGGCCAGTTTAACACCGGAGGAGGCGATTTCACCCATCAGGCGGGCAACGCCGGGGCGCAGCGGGGCGGCCCCGGCTTCCAGCAGGTTGAAATAGATCTGTTGCTGGCGTTTGGGGATTTCATCCAGCAGGCCGTTACGCTCCAACCGGTTGAACATTGCGGGATTGCGCAGAAGCGCATAAAACTCAACCTCGGCGCCGGGAAGGGCATTGGTGAGTATCTGGGCGAAGGCGGCGCGCCCCCAGACCCAATCCAGCCCCAATTCGGCAAAGGCCTGATTGAACGCGGCGCGTTTTACATCGGCGGTTTCGGCGATGGTTCCGCCCACATCGAAAATCACGGCTTTCAAGGTCATTCTGGCCCCTTCATCTAATTCCCCCAGCGGGGTGATGACGCCAGCATGACTGAAACAGGTTAATGGGTGGTTACCGTCAACCCAAAATTCAATATATTGTGTTATTACAATGCATTACAAGAAGGTATCACTGCGCCGCATTGCCGATCAGCACCTGATAGAACTGCACCGCCTGCGCCATTGCCTGAACCGAAATCCGCTCGTTGCGGCCATGCAGACGCTTGATATCCTCGCCCGTGAACACAAACGGATTGATCCGGTAACTGTCATCGGAAATCGTCTCGTAATGCACCGAATCCGTGCCTGCAACAGTCAGGCCCGGCACCACGATCAGATCGCCGAACACTTGCCGGAATGTGGTCGCCAGCATCTTGAAACCTTCACCGTTGCGATCAGAAACGCGGCTCGGCTCGTTGCCCCAACCGCCCCTGATTTCAACCTTGATTTCTGGGTCATCGATCAGCGCCTTGGTATGGGCGATCAGGCTTTGAATGGAATCGCGCGGATGGATGCGAAAATTTACCGTCGCCACTGCGGTTTGTGGCAGCACGTTTTCTTTGTTCGAGCCTTGCAGCATGGTCGGGGCCTTGGTTGAGCGCAGCATCGCATCGGTGGCGTTGGAGCCTGACAGAACGCTTTCAAGCACCGGCCGGTAAAGCCACTGATTGGCAAACAGCACCCGTTTTTCAAGCGAAAAATACGGTCCCAGCGCGTCAAAGAAATCCTTGGACGCCCCGGTCAGGCCACCGGGCACAGGTTTGGCCTGAAGTTTGGTGATCGCCTTGGCCAGCTTGCTGACAGCGGTATCGCGCGGCGGCAAGGAGGAGTGGCCACCCTCGGCGCTGGCGGTAATATCAAGCGTCACATACCCCTTTTCGGCCACGTTGATGCTGGCCACATCCTGCCCCAGCCCCGAGATCACATCGCGCAGGATCATCGAGCCTTCGTCAAGCGACCACGCCATCTGGATATTCTGCGCCTTGAAATAAGCTGCAACCCCGCCGGCACCATCTGCGCCGCCGATTTCCTCGTCATGGCCAAAGCTGAGGTAAATCGTGCGTTTGGGGGTGAAACCGGCTGCACTCATGGCCTCGACCGCCTCCATGATCGCCACCACCGCACTTTTGTCATCGAGCGCCCCACGGCCCCAGATGAAGCCATCCGCCACGGCCCCGGAAAACGGTTTCTGCTGCCAATCGGACAGCCCGCTTGCAGCCACCGGCACCACGTCATAATGGGCCGTCAGAAGGATGGGCTTGAGGCTGTCGTCAGAGCCTTGCCAGCGGTATAGCGGGGTGAGCCCGGCGATCAACTGGCGGCTCATGACCTTGTTGGCAAAGGGGTATGTGGCGACCAGCCAATCCAGAAACCCCTGAAAATCAGCACTGCGCACCGCATCCGGCTCGCCGGTGGAAATGGTTTGAAACCGGATCGCCTCGCCCATTCGGGCGGCAACCAGCGTTTCATCCACCTGCGGCAACTCGATCTGCGCGACCGCAACCGTATCCGGCGCATATTGCCACGTTTTATAGGCCTGAACCGCGATCAGAACCACAAGGCCAAGGCCGAGCCAGCGAAAGAATTTTTTCATGATGCCACCCAAATGGAAATTTTGTCATGGCTATCACGAAACTTGTGGTGCTGGAAACCCAGTTGGTGAGGGGCTACATCCCCTCGTAGATCGGGAACCGTGCGCAAAGTTCTGCGACCCGAGACTTGACAGCCGCTTCAACCGCATTGTTACCTTCTTCACCATTGGTGGCCAGACCATCGACGACCTCAACGATCATCTTACCGATCTCGGTAAATTCTGCTTCGCCAAAACCACGCGTCGTGCCCGCCGGTGTGCCAAGGCGCACGCCCGAGGTGACCGTGGGTTTTTCCGGGTCAAACGGAATGCCGTTCTTGTTGCAGGTGATATTGGCCCGGCCCAACGCCTTTTCGGTGGCGTTGCCCTTCACCCCCTTGGGGCGCAGATCGACCAGCATCACATGGGTGTCGGTGCCGCCCGTGACGATGTCGATGCCGCCCTTCATCAGGGTTGCGGCCAACACCTGCGCGTTCTTGATGACCTGCTGCTGGTAGGTTTTGAACTCGGGCCGCAGAGCCTCGCCAAAGGCCACGGCCTTGGCCGCGATCACATGCATTAGGGGGCCACCCTGAATGCCGGGGAAGATGGCGGAATTAACCTTTTTGGCAATCGTCGCATCATTGGTCAGGATCATGCCACCGCGCGGGCCGCGCAGGGTTTTATGGGTAGTGGTGGTCGCCACATCGGCATGCGGGAATGGGCTGGGATGCTCGCCCGCTGCCACCAGACCGGCGAAATGCGCCATGTCGACGAACAGGTAGGCCCCGACCTTATCGGCAATTACGCGAAACTTGGCAAAATCAATCTGGCGCGGGATGGCCGAGCCACCGGCGATGATGATCTTCGGCTGATGTTCCACGGCCAAGGCCTCGACCTGATCGTAATCAATCAGATTGTCCTGCTGGCGCACACCATATTGCACCGCGTTGAACCATTTGCCCGACTGGTTCGGGGCCGCGCCGTGGGTCAGATGACCACCCGAGGCCAAATTCATGCCCAGAATGGTATCGCCGGGCTGGATCAGTGCCTGCATCACGCCTTGGTTGGCTTGGCTGCCGGAATTGGGCTGCACATTGACAAACTCACAACCGAAAAGCTGCTTGGCGCGGTCAATCGCCAGCGTTTCCGCCACATCAACAAACTGGCAGCCGCCGTAATAGCGCCGCCCGGGATAGCCCTCGGCGTATTTGTTGGTCATGACGCTGCCTTGGGCCTGCATGACGGCACGCGAAACGATGTTCTCGCTGGCAATCAGCTCAATCTCGTCGCGCTGGCGGCCAAGCTCGTCGGTGATCGCGCCGAAAATCTCGGGATCGCGCGAGGAAAGTTCCTCGGTGAAAAAGCCGGTGTCGCGCACGGGTGCAGTCATGGGGCGGTCTCCTTTAAGGCGGATCAAATCACTGTTCGCGCCCCCATAGCGCACGGAAATGCAGGGCGGAACACCGAAAGCGACAAAGGCGACGATTTGCGCGGCATTATTGCGCGAGAAGGCAGGTACCGGAGTTGAATAAAACCCATATTTTTCCTGCCGGTCCTTGTCTTTGAGCATCGGGTGAGCATCAGGCAAAACCCGCAATTTGCTGCGCTAGCGGGCTAGCCCGCTAGCTTAGTGGCGAAGCCATTTGCGGATGTCGGGAATTGACGCGGCCAACGGGCGTGCAGCAAGACCGGTCAGGCCAACCCTTTGGCCAGTTCCAAAACGCGCGCCACAAGAAATTCCAAATCCGCAATCTGGGTGCGGTGGTTGGTGATATTGACCCTGATCGCCAACTTCCCGCCGAGCCGCGTGGTTGAGGGCGCAGCGAGCCCGCGTTCCTGCAACGCCACCACGATCCGCGCATTCAGATCGTCAAGTGCCACCGCATCCAGCCCATCGGGAACGGCGCGAAAACAGGTGATGTTCAGGGCCACTGGGGCCAGCAATTCCAAGCCGTTTGCGCGGCGAACCATCCCGGCCAGCGCCTGCGCCTGATCGCAATTGTCAGCGATCTTTTCACCGATCCGGCGGGTTCCGAACCGCGACAGGTGATACCAGATTTTCAACGCCCGAAAGCCGCGTGACAATTCTGGGCCGTATTCACAAAACCACGGATTGCCCGCCGCCAACCCGCGCGCCGCCCCCTCCAGATAATCGGGGCGCTCGGAAAAGGCGCGGCGCTGGTCCTCGGCCCGGCGTATCAGCACAAAACCGGCATCGTAATTCACATGCATCCACTTGTGAAAATCAAAAGCGATCGAGGTGGAGCGTTCGATACCTTCGAGCAAATCCCGGGTGCGGCTGTTTAGCACCGCAAGCGCGCCAAAAGCGCCATCCACATGCAACCAAAGATCAAATTCCCCAGCAATATCAGCAAGTTCACGCAAAGGATCAACCGAGCCAACATTGACAGTACCTGCCGTACCGATCACACAAAAGGGCTGCAATCCATCGGCCAGATCGCGCTCGATCGCCGCGCGCAGGGCCGCGACATCCATGCGATAATCACCGTCAACCGGAATGGCGCGCAAGGCATCTTTACCGAGGCCGAGAATGTCAAACGTGCGCGCGATGCAGCTATGGGCTTGCGTTGAGGCATAGCCGACAAGGCGTGGGCCGCCCTGTAATCCCGAGGCGCGCAAGCCCAGACCACCATGCTTTTCGCGGGCGGATTTTAGCGCGATCAATGTCGCCATGGAGGTGCCGGAAACCACCAGCCCACCGGCGCTTTCGGGAAAGGAAAACATCTGGCGACACCAGTCGATCACCTGTTTTTCGACATCAATCGCCACATGATCGCGCCCACCAAGATTGGCGTTCATGGCGGCGGTGAACATCTCGGGGATCAGCCCGTCAGGTGTGCCCGCCCCATGCACCCAGCCGAAAAACCGTGCGTGGGTATTGCCAACATTATAGGGCAGGAAATCTTGCGCGATCCGCTTGCAAAGCGCCGCGCGCGGCTGCCCCTCCAAAGGCAATTCCTGCTGCAGGCTTTTGCGGATATTTTCCGGAACCGGTTGCCAGACCGGTTGGCCGGAACGCCCCTCCATATGGTCAATTGCAGCGTCGAGCGCCGCGTGGGACTGGGCGCGAAAATCGGCCCAGTTTTCCGGGTCGAGGGTCGGTTTTCTGCCCATGTTCTACCCTTTTTTCGCACGCGTTGGCCAGCCGACAATCTGGCATCGCTTTGACCAAACGGCAAGGTCAAAGCCAGTGTCAGGTTGACAGTGTAAATCGGCTTCTAAAGAATGGCCGAAAAATAGGGGAGTGTGAAATGAAACTGACTAAACTGTTGATACCTTTAATATTGTCGCTGGCAACTGGCATGGCGGCACAAGCCGGAACGCAGATCAAAGAGACTTGGGACGCCAAATGGGCGGGCCAAAAATGCACGCTGGTGCTGTCTTATGACAAGGCCAAACTGGCCGGCCCGGTGAAAGTGAGGGGCGGCTGCGGCAAGGCCCTGCGCAAAGTCAAATCCTTCGTTTATACGGATGCGGCCCATAGCCAGTTGATCCTGTTTTCCAAGAAAAACGCCCGTGGCGCGATGATCGGCAGTTTTGACAAGGCTGGTAAGAAAAGTTTCAAGGGGATGATTGGCGACGGGACCAGCGCCAAAATGTTTCGCACCGCGATCAGCACGGTGACGGTCTCGGTCGGCGTTACGGCCAGTTCCGGCAGCACGGGCACCCAGGATTGCATCCGCTATGCCAACCGGCAGAAATGTGCCGGCGCGGCGGATCTGATAAACCCGAATATCCCCACATTCAAGACCATCGAGATGCAGGCGCTGGCCGATCAAAGCATCTTTCCGTTTTCAGGTGGCAATGGCTTTGCCAAGGACGAAAGCGTTGTCAAAGGTGCTCGGGTCGTCGTCAAGAGATGCGAACGCGCGTTCAACAGCAACGAAGATTGGTGCGAGATGGTGCTGTCAGACGGGTTCTTCACCGGCTGGATAAAACGCATGGACACCGGCAAGGTTTACTTGCGCGAATTCTGATCGGGATCGGGGCACGGGGTTGCGAAAACAGGTTTTGGCGGCGCTTAGCGCGCTTATTTTGGTTGGCGCAAGCGTTGGTGCGGCTGCGTCGCCATCTGATGATGCCTTCAAACTGTTTGAAGAACGTTGCGTGGCCCTTGTGGAAAAGCAGGATAATCAGGCGTTTAACGGATTGAAAACGCTGCCAAAACCAGATGCGGAACGTATAATGCGTTCGCTTGGATCAACGGGTGATCTTGGTCGTTTTAATATTTGGGCCATCCCCGCCGAGGGATTTCTACTTATCACGGCCCAAGGTCGGGATGATTTCTGCCAGATGGTTGGTATCCGCGTACCTTTTGAGGCTTTCAAACCGGCATTTGACAGTTGGTTCAAGAGTTTGGGGAGTGGGTTTCGAGCGGATTCAGCCTTTGAAATGACAAGCCGCGAAGTTGGCCAAAAAACCCGGCGGGGGGCAAGTATCTTTCTGGCAAAACCGCTTGAGGGGGGTGCATTCGTTCAAGTCCATATCAACATCAGACCGGATGTTTCTGATGGATATGCCTCGTTGATCGTTTTACGCCTGCCTGAAAAATCCCCTGCGGCGGGGGAGCTGTTTCCCGACGATTAGAGGCTTGCCGCCCATCGACCGACAAGCGGTTACACCGCCGCGAGGTGACCGCCCCGTGGCGCGGGCATTTGCAAGGTTTCATCTTACAGATATGGCCTGAGGGATTGAAATGTCTGGGCGACTAAGGCCCGCTCACTAGCCCGCTAGCGCATTAGCCGGCTAGCCCGCTAGCCCGCTAGCGCATTGGCCCCCACCCGGTAGGGGGCTGGCATTCCGGCAAGTTCCCTGCTTAATCAGAGGTTCCTTAGCTCACAACAAACAGGTTTTTGCCGCCAATTCATCCACCAGCACCCGTTTGTTTTCGGAATAATCCACCGGCACTTCCACCAGATGCACGCCCTTGGCTTTGAAACACCGATCAAGCAAGCCAACCAGATCATCCGTCGCCGCCAATCGGTGACCGGTCGCGCCATAGCTGTTGGCGTAAGCGACAAAATCCGGGTTGCCAAATTCCAGCCCCCAATCGTCAAAGCCGCCAATCGCCTGTTTCCAGCGGATCATGCCGTAAGAATTGTCGCGCAGAACCAGCACCACCAGATCAAGGCCCAACCGCACGGCGGTCTCCATTTCCTGCGAATTCATCATAAACCCGCCATCGCCGACAATCGCCATCACGCGCCGATCAGGATGCAACATGCTGGCCATCATCGCCGAGGGCAGCCCCGCCCCCATGCTGGCCAGCGCGTTGTCCAGCAGCACCGAATTGGGCTGGCTGGAGCGGTAATTGCGCGCGAACCATATCTTGTACATGCCGTTGTCCAGCGCGATAATCCCGTTTTCCGGCATCACCCGGCGCACATCGGCCACCAGCCGTTGCGGGATCACCGGAAAGCGCGGATCGTCATTGCTGACGTTGATATGTTCCAGCACATGGCGGCGAATTTTCTCGAAATAGCTGAAATCGTGATCGGGGTTTTGCGTCATCAGCTCGGTCAGCCGGGCGAAGGTCGCGCCGACATCGCCGATGAGCTCAAGTTGCGGGAAATAGACCGGATCGACCTTTGCTGAATTGAAATTGACGTGGATGACCCTGGTGCCACCCACCTCCATCAGAAAGGGCGGTTTTTCAACCACGTCGTGACCGGCATTGATAATCAGATCAGCCCGATCAATGGCGCAATGCAGATAATCGCCGTCCGACAGGGCTGCGGTGCCGATATATTTGTCGTGATAGCCGCCGATCGCCCCTTTGCCCATTTGGGTGTTGAAAAACGGGATGCCGGTCTTTTCGACAAAAGCCTGCAAGGGCGCGACCACGTTCTTGCGGTTGGCCCCGGCCCCGATCAGCAGCAGCGGGCGCTTTGCCTGTGCGATCATCGCCATCGCGTCCAAAATAGCGCTTTCATCAACATTGGGGCGCTTGGGGTTGTTGACGGTGAACAAAGTGTCGTCATCGGCCATCTCCGCCGCGATATCCTCGGGCAGTTCCAGATGCACCGCTCCCGGGCGCTCTTCCTCGGCGACGCGGAAGGCTTCGCGCACAAGGCTGGGGATGGTGTTGGCGTTGACGATCTGGTGGGCCGATTTGGTTAGCGGGCGCATCATATTGACGATGTCAACGATCTGGAACTGCCCCTGTTTGCTTTTCTTGATCGGCTTTTGTCCGGTAATCATCAGCATCGGCATACCACCAAGCTGAGCGTAAGCGGCGGGTGTCACCAGATTGGTTGCCCCCGGTCCCAGCGTGGCTAGACAGACGCCAGTCTTGCCAGTCAGCCGTCCGTAAGTGGCCGCCATAAAGCCAGCGCCCTGTTCGTGGCGGGTCAGGATCAGGCGGATTTTCGAGCCGCGCAGGGAATTCAGGAAATCAAGGTTCTCTTCCCCCGGAACCCCGAAAATATATTCGACCCCCTCGTTTTCCAGCGCTTTCACCAACAGGTCCGAGGCTTTGATTGATGGCATGGTTTATCTCTTTCACTGGATATGGTCTGATGGCGGCTTGCAATGGTTTCAGCCCCTTTTACCATAGGTAGGGCACGCTGGCCGCTGTGCAAATTGTTTTTGAGGATCGGGACAAAAATGCGACCAAGTTTTCGTGAAGCCCTCAGCCGCCCCGGCATCCTGGCCTTTGCCCATCGCGGCGCGGGTGATGTGGCGCCCGAGAACACCATGGCGGCGTTTCAGGGTGCGGTTGACATGGGCTTTCCGGTACTTGAAACCGATATTCAGGCCTCGCGCGATGGCACGCTTTACACCTTTCACGATGAAGATTTGCAGCGCCTGACGGGGGAGCCTCGCTCGATTGGTGATCTGACAGACGGCGAAATCGCAGCCCTGCGCATTAAAGGCAAACACCAGATTCCGCACCTTGCGGATGTGTTCGAGGCCTTCCCCGACACCCTGTTCAATCTCGATGCCAAAACCGATATAACCGCCAAACCCTTGGCCGGATTGATAAAACACATGGATCGGCGGGATCAGGTTTGCATCGGTTCCTTCAGCGACCGGCGGATCAATACCGTGCTGCGAGGGCTTGGGTCTGACACCTGCCACGGGCTTGGCCTGCACAAAGGGGCGGCGTTTTACCTGTCAGCGCGCCTGCATCTTGCTCTGCGGTTTCGCGCGCAGTGTGTGCAGCTTCCGATGCAATATCACGGCATCAACATTGTCACCCCGCAAAGCATCGCGCATGCCCATCGCGTGGGCCTGAAACTGCATGTCTGGACAGTGAATGACGCCAAGACCATGCGCCACCTGATCGCGCTTGGTGTGGACGGCATCATGACCGACAATTGCGCGCTGCTGAAACTTGAGTTGAAAAATGCTGATCTGTGGCGATAATCCCGCCTTGCCAGCCTTGTCAATCACCCGGTGCCATTTAAGGTGGCCAAAACCGATCTCTCCGACCAACGGGACCCCGCGATGAAACCACTTCTCTCCGTTTTGGTGCTGGCTAGCACGATTGCCACCGTCAACGCCGCCGAGGCCGCCAAATTCACTTATCTTTGCGGCTTGTCCGATCCGCAGTTTCAGCCCGGACTTATCTTTTCCTATGACGACAGGCGGAACGACGTTCAACTAATCGAGGCTTACGGCGATGTTCTGCGGGCCGATCAGGCGCTTGGCCCGGTGCGCAGCGGGGATGGGTTTGTCGAATTCACGCTGGAAGACATTTTCGAGGGTTACGCGGAAATCCGCGATATCATCACCTATGATACCGAGGAACGCACGATCTTTATCTCGCGCAGTTATCTGAACAAGGATGGCTCGCTGTCTTCGCCGGGGCCAATTGTCGAAGGCAAATGCATCGCGCGAAATGCTGACGAAACCGGCGCTCCGGCAACCAATTTTCGCACAGCGAACCCCGCGCCAATGACGGTGAAAGACGCCAAGATCGCCATCGGGTTTGATCCGGCGACGGCAGGATATAGCTTTGACACCGGTGCCAGTTTCAAGTTCGGCATTGCGGACGGCAGCTTTACCGGGATTGAAGCCTGGCTCGAGGATAACCCCGAATTCAAAAGCCGCGTGCAATACCGCAACCTGCGCAAAAGTGGCAAGCGTTCCAGCGGCAGTCACGGTTTCAAAGTGTTCAAGGTGGCGGCGGAAATCATGCCCTCGGCCAATTTTTACCTCTATGAAACCAGCAACCCTGTCAAACGTTTCAAGACCATACTGGATGGCTTGAAAAAGGACGGTGTCTTTTTTGCCTCGATGAGTTTGGGGGTTAAACAATATATGGCTGGCGTCAATCCAGCCACAATATACAAGCAACTGGATTTGCTTGAAGAATACCAGATTTCCTTTCTGGTTTCGGCCGGAAATCAACGGGGAGACAGCCATGTTTTCACCTATAGCGATGTGGATGGTGACGGGAAGATCGAGTTTTCAAACGCCCCGAAAGCCAATGGAAACCTGCTGGATTTCAACAAAATCTCGCTTGGCTCGGGCCGGACAATTAATCTAACCTTGTCTTGGGGGGAATATCCCGAGCGGCAGTCGGATTTTGAAATCCAGTTGATCGACAAAGACAAAAACGTGATCGCCAGCGCCCGCGCAAAAGGCAATTTGCCGGTGCTTAATTTGCGATACAAATCGCCGGAAAAACAGACCCTGTGGATCAAACTGCTTGATAAAAGCGAGACGCCGCCAGCACCGGATCTGAAGTTCGGCATGTTCGTGCGCAACACAAACAACAAACGCGCCATCCTGAACGGGCAGGAATCCATGGGCATCATGGCCCAGTATGAATCCCCCTTCCTGACGGTGGTTGGTGGTTTTGGCAAAGACAGTTCGGGGCGCTTGCAGCCATCGAATTTCTCCAGCATCGGTCATACGAATACTGGCCAGATCGGGCCGCATATTCTTGGCCCCGGGCAATTTCTGATCGACGGCAAACCGCTGAGCGGCACCTCGTTTGCCACACCGTTCATCGCCGCCCTTTACAGCACTTTCGCCGATTACAACGTCAAGAACGTGATCGAGGCGACGGCGACCAAGGAAAAACTGCCCGCAGGCCTTGTGCCTCAAGAGCAAGGCCGCTGGGGCACGCCGGATGCGAACAAACTGCTCTCCAACGCCTGCACCCAATCCAACAAGATCGAAAACCTGCGCGCCACCAAGAAGGCTGACAAACTGGTGGTGGAGTTCGATTTCACGCGTAACTGTATGGAAGGGTTGGAGTATTACCTGCATGCCTATGTCCGGGGCAACAAACCCGTCAGCGCCGGAATGTTTGCTTTTGATGTGCTTCCGGTGGTGGGATATCCCAAGCAACAATTGCGCGGCTGGGTGAAAAAGTTCAGCCCGAATGCCAAAATCACGGCCGAACCGATACGCATTGAAATCCCGTTCAAGATCATCCCGCGAAGACAATTTGGCCGCGAAGTCAGCCTTTCGTTCAAAATCTCGACCCGGGCCCAGTGGGATCCGGTGGCGATCTATGCTGACAGTCCGGTTTTGAAAGTCACCCTGCCTGCACCGCAGCCGTTAAGTGGTGATGTTCTGGTCGGTAAACTGGCGCAAAAATCCAATCGGGCGGTTGAAATCCAGCAATTTCCCGATGCCATTCAATTGGCAACACTGGCGCTAAAAATTCCTGATCTAAGCGCGAAGGACAGCGCGCTGGCGCGCAATTCCCGCGCCATGGCCAGCATCGGTTTGCGCGATCTGGCGGGTTTGGAGGCGTTCGTGCGGGACGACATCGCGGCCCAACCCGACAGCCCGATTGCGGCCCTGCGCCTTGGTGATGTGCTGTTGAGCCAGCGCAAATTTACCGAAGCGCAGGCGCAGTTCAAAGCCTGCTTGAACAGCGATGGTGATGATCTTTATCGCTGTCAGATCGGCTATATCGTCGCCAGCCAGCTAGCCGGCAGGGATGCGCGCGGTGAAATTGCCGCCACTTACGAACGCAAAGGTGCTGCACTGGCGGACAGCCCGTCAGTGCATGGCAAAGCGCTTGCAGTTTTTCTGGGCCATCTTGGTGGCGGCGCCTATCGCGATTATTTTCTGGCCGAGGCCCGCGCCAATATTGGCAAACCTGAAGCGGCGCGGACGATCAGCAGCAGCTTTTATTATCTGGGGCTGATGGGGGTCTGGAGTGATAACATGAAATTCGCCCGTGACAGTTTCAGCCAGTCCGCCGGCAGTGGTGCGGTTCAACTTGAGGCGGCTCTGTCCAACGGGTGGCTTGACGCCCTACCGGAATAGTCAGCCGCGCGGCGTACCCAATCCCGGCACATCATGCCAACCGGGACTAAGGCGATCCAGCGCCTGTTTGAGCGTGGCGTCAGGAAACGCCGCCTTGACCGCCTTATCGCGCGCCAGATTAAGCGCTAGCTTGCCACCGGTTTTGGCCGACAGACGCTCAAGCGAGGTCGGGCCCATGGCCTTGACGGCAGCGGGCAGGCTCAGCATCGGGCTTTGCTCAAAATCCACGCGCTTGCGGGCGAACCGGCTTTCGGGATTATCCACCAGTTCGTAATTGCGAAAGCCGTCGCCGGTTTTCAGAAACTTCATGTGCCAGTAAAGATAGCCCGCGAAAATGCGTTTCAGCTTGCCACGGCCAAAGCGTTCAAAGCGGCGGTCATGAAAGAAAAACGTATCCTCGGCCATGCGGAAATAACCGATATCGCCGTTGCCCGACACCGGTTCAGCAGCCGGAATGCCCAACTCACCCTGTGCCCCGCGCGCGATGTTCAGCCCGGAAATGCAATGCAGCGCGCTGGTATCCGCACGCCCCTCGCGAAACGCCGCGCAGATATCTGCCACCCGATCCGGGATCGCCAGATGGTCGTCATCCAGCTTAATCACCGTCTGGTGGCGGGTTTTGACCAGCGCCAGATTGGAAAAGTTAACCATACTTTGGGGCGAATCCCCCGGCGTTTTGGCGTGGCCCTTGCTGCCAAGTGGTTGCACCCGGTCGGTATAATGGAACAGCCGGATTTTCGGGGTAAATTCCTGCGCCAGACGGGCGACGATATCAGCGGTGTCATCCTCGCACTGGTTGTAAACCACGACAATCTCGTCATAAAATTCAATATGGCTGCGGATCGTATCCTCGATGAAATCGGCACCGTTGCGGGTGCGCAAATAGGCGCTGATGCCGGGTGTTCGGGCCGAAACCTTCAAATCACGGGGATGAAAGCTGTAGCCTGTGATAATCTCTGCCTGCATCTTTTCTGCCTTTGAGCCTGCCCCCAACCGCCTTAGACCTGTACCAATGCCAAGACAAGAGAGGCACGCCGCCGCAAGCTGAAAATGAGCATTTGCAACAACGCCGCTGATCCCGTAAATTCGCAATCGAAACCGATGGCCCAGCAGGAGTGCGTGATGGATATCAACATTCAGAAATTTCTTGAAGAGCCGCTGAACACGGACCCTTACGAATTTATCGAAGTCAAGGATTTTGTCGCCAAACCGGCGCTCGATGCGGCCCGTGCGGCCTATCCCGAGGTGCCCGGCCCCGGCTCGCACCCGTCGCCCGGTTTGAAGATCGAAGGGGCGTTCAGCACTTTGGTGGATCAGTTGCGCGGCCCCGAATTTGAGAAAGCGGTCGAGGAAAAGTTCAACATCGATCTGACGGGCCGCCCGACCATGTACACCGTGCGCGGCTTTTGCCGGGCGCGCGACGGCAAGATCCACCCGGATTCCAAGACCAAGATCATCACGGTTCTTCTGTACATGAACGACGACGATTGGGACAGTTCCGGCGGCCGGCTTCGCGTCCTGCGCAGCCCCACCGATCTTGAGGATTATGTGGCCGAGATCGAACCCAAAGGCGGCACGCTGGTGGTTTTCAAGCGTGAAGACCATTCATGGCACGGGCATCATTCGTTTGAAGGCCAGCGCCGGGCAATCCAGGTGAACTGGGTTCTGGATCAGGGCGTGGTCGATCACGAGCAAAGCCGCCACAGGTTTTCATCCAGGCTGAAAAAACTGTTCGGCAAAAAATCCTGACCGCCAGCGCGCCTGACCGCCCGTGCGGATGATTTTTCTTAAGGTTTTTTGAATGGTCTTTGCCTCGAACATTTTTATCATGTTTATGGCTGTGGTCCTGCCGGTTTTCGCGATCATCACCCGCAAATATCCCGCCAGCGGCAAGCATATCCTGATCGTGCTGTCGCTGTTTTTCTATTCTTACTGGTTGCCGATCTATCTGGTGCTGATCCTGGCCTCGATCGGGTTCAACTTCGCGCTCGGCTCGTGGGTTCTGAACCAGAAAGACCAGCGAAAACGCAAATGGGTTACCGGGCTCGGCATCGCCGCCAACCTGTTCCTGATCGGCTATTTCAAATATTACGGCTTTTTCGTCGAGAATATCTATGCCGCTTTTGGTATCGACAAAACCGTCGCCAAGATCGCATTACCCTTGGGCATTTCGTTTTTCACCTTCCAGCAAATTTCGTTTCTGGTCGAGGTTTATAAACGCCATGTGGACGAGGTTGATTTCATCAATTACGTCCTGTTCATCAGCTTTTTCCCGCAACTGATCGCGGGCCCGATTGTAACCCAAGACGAAATGCTGCCCCAGTTGCGGCGCAAGAAACGCTGGCGGATACGGCCCGATTATTTCTCGCTCGGCTTCTTTTTGTTTTCAGTTGGCCTGTTCAAAAAATCCGTACTGATTGATCCCTATGTGCCGTTCATCGACATCGTGTTTGACCACGCGGCGGCTGGGAATCTGATCTCGTTCGTGGATGCCTGGACCGGCGCGATTGGCTATAGCTTCCAGATTTATCTCGATTTCTCAGGCTATTCCGACATGGCGCTGGGGCTGGCCCTGCTGTTTGGCCTGCGCCTGCCTGTCAACTTTTTCTCGCCCTACAAGGCGGCAAGTATTCGCGAGTTCTGGCGGCGCTGGCATCTGACGTTAAGCCGGTTTTTGCAAAGCTACCTTTATATCCCGTTTGGCGGTTCGCGCCACGGCCAGACCCGCACGGTGCTGGCTTTGATGGGCACCATGACGCTGGGCGGGCTATGGCACGGGGCTGGCTGGCAGTTTATTGTCTGGGGGGCATTGCACGGGGCGATGCTGGTGGTGAACCACTTCTGGGCCAAAATCATCAGGGCCAGCGCATTTCTGTCATGGCTTAGCAAACGCATGTTTTACCGCGCCTTCATGGTTGTCCTCACTTTCGCTGCCTTGGCCGTTACGTGGGTGTTTTTCCGCGCGGATTCAGTAGAAAGCGCCTGGCGGATTGTGCAAGGCATGATGGGGTTGAACGACGTGCGCTCGGTCACGTCTTTTGGCAAGGGCATCGCCGTCGCCTTCCCGCTTTATTTCATTTTCGTCTGGGCGTTCCCCAATTCGGTGCAGATCACCCGGCGCTTTCCGATTGCGCTCAGAACCGAACCATTTGCCGACAAAATGCGCCTGAACCGCCGCTTCCGCTGGCTTGAATTTCGCTTTAACCTGTTCTGGGCGATCTTCTCGCTGGTGCTGTTTCTGGCGGGTTGGTTCTCGCTTTCAAACCTCAGCCCGTTCATTTATTTTCAGTTCTAGGGGGCGTTATGAGCTCGATCATCAGCACAGCCAGCAAGACCTCAAAACGCCATTTCCGGCGCATCATGTCGTTGTTGCTGGTGGTGATCGTGGTGATTGTGACCGCCAACAATCTGACGTTTTATCTGATCCGCGCACCGAAAAATGTCGGCATGGCG
>JAADIC010000008.1 GCA_013151535.1 Alphaproteobacteria bacterium
GGGTGATCCAGCACATGCATTGTCAGCGCGTAGGGAAAATCGGTGGCGGGCATCAGGCGGGCGACCATTTTATCAAGCGCCGCATTGCCAAGCGGGCCTTCACAGACCCGCAAACCAAAGGCCTCGTTCTTGCTGAGCGCGTGGCGGATTTGCTCGAACGTCTTGTCGCCAAAGGCTTTTTCGCCCTTGGGAGGCAGTAAAAGCGCCAGTCGGTCGGCCATCACCGGCACCAGAATGAAGACGATCAACAGAACCGAGGCAATCGCCCCAACCGACAGAATGGCAAGGCGTTTCAACATATTCGGGTCTTTGTGACGCCGCTTGAGGTTGGGGCAAAGCTGCGCCAGCCGGTTGGCCAGATAGGATTGCGGGATCACCAGACGCGCCGGATGATCGCCCGTCAGCCCCAGAACCACCGAGGTTCTGTCGGCCTGATCGGGGATGACGCGAAGATCGCCCAAAGGCCAGTCGATGACATTGCCCGCGTCCGGCCCGATGATGCGCAAGGCCCCGATGCCTTGTTCAATCGACACCTGAACCCGCTTCACCCGGCCCGTGTCGCCATCCATGAAATCGGCAAAGATCTGAATGTCGGATTGGAGTTGATCGCTCATATGGCGGCACCAATATCAAGCGCCTCGGCAAAGCCCTCGGCCTCGGAAAACGCGTCGCGCGGGCGTTGCTCGATCTGCGCCAATTGGTGAGAGTTGGAGATGGTCACGGTCTCGGCATAATGGCGCATCAGGGGCAGGGTTATGAACACCTGGCCAAGCACCCCCCACAGCACGAAGACCGAGAAATAGGACAGGCCGATCAACACCATCACTGAGTAACGAACCAAAGGGTCGGAACTGCTGTTGATAAACTGGACTTCGCCACCGTTAAAAAGCGCCGGATCAAACGCCATCACGGCAAACACCACGGCCATAATCAACGCTATCGTCACCGCAGTCAGGATCAGACCGGCCAGAAAATTGCCCAGCGTATAAATCCAGAACACCCGCCATGTGCGCGGTGCAGCCTGAAAGCGGATGCTTTCGCCGAGGTTTTTATTCGCGGCCAGAATGCGAAAGGACTGGACCTTGAAATGCACCAACCCGATGATCGCATAAGGGATGCTGATGGCCCAAACGGCAAACCAGGCCTCGTTCGCCCAGCCAAGGATCGCCGCCAGAACCGACAGCCAAAGCCCGATGTAGAAGTGCTTGGCGACGGGGCGCAGCATTGTCCAGCCGCCTTCCTGTACAAACCGCGCCCGGCCCAGCCAGGTGCGGTCAATACGGAACTTTTCCAGCCAGTAAACCTGTCGTGGATACAAGTATCCCAGCGTCAGGATCGTCGCCAGCCAATGCAGCATCGCGCGCCATGCATAAGACCACGCCGCCGCATCAATGCCAAAGCGCAGCCCCCGCCAGCGGGTGCGGGCCAGAACGTAGCGCCGCGCGCGATACTGGGCGAAGAAATAGATCGGGATCAGCCCGACAAACGACATCGCATAGGCGGCGGCATTGTTGCTGAGGATGGAAAACGACAGGAACACTAGGATCAGGTTAAAAACCCCGATATAGAACGCCATGATGACCACAGCGACCAGAAACCCCATCAGCTTTTCAACACCGGTGCCGGTATATTCCAGCGGCACCCCGCCGGGCCGGATCGCCGACCAGTAATAGCGCCGCAAACGGGTTTTCATCCAGAACCGGTAAATCCCCAGCGTCAGCACCGTCAAAGCGCTGGACTTCAGCGCCAGCCAGAACAAATGCCAGCGACGACCGGCATAGGAGGTTTTGAGGGTCTGGATTTCCATAAAGCGCTTAGTTGTTAGTATTTTCGGCTACGATAGCAACGGGTGCAAAAAATGCCAGAGGGAAATACTTGCCCCCTCTCCCCGGCCCTCTCCCAAGGGAGAGGGGGCGCAATCCTGAAACCCCATCGCCCCCTCTCCTTTCAGGAGAGGGTTGGGGAGAGGTCGTTGAAGTTAGGTAAACCGATTATCCCTCGGAAACCCATAAGGGGGCCGTTTGCCAATTCCAGCGCGTTTGCCCAGCCATTCAGTCAGATCCGCCTCGGTTCGGGTTTTACCGCCACCCATGGGCCAGCTTAACCCGTCGGCCCAGTTGAACGTCGTGATGTCGGACAAGCCGCCGTCCAGATCAAGCGTGCCTTGGGCGGAACGGGCGGATTTGTATTTCTGCAACCGCACACCTTTGCCACGGTTCATTTCGGGCAGCTCCGCCACTGGAAACACCAAAAACTTGCCGTTCTCGCTGACCACGGCCACATGATCGCCGCGCACCGCTTTGCAAGTTTTGGCGACCACCTTATCCTTGACGTTCAGCACCTGACGGCCCGATTTGGTCTGGGCGATCACCTCGTCCTCCAGCACCACAAAGCCATCACCAGCGGTTGAGGCAACCAGCAATTTGCGACCCTTCTGGTGCAGGAACAGGTCAACAATTGCCGCCTCATTCGGCAAATCGACGATCAGGCGCACGGGTTCGCCCATACCGCGCCCGCCGGGCAGATTGGCAGCCGACAGCGTGTAGAACCGACCATTGGAGCCAAACAGCACCAGTTTGTCGGTGGTGTGGGCATGGAAAATAAACCGCGCTTCGTCACCATCTTTGAACTTAAGCGCGGTATCGAGCGCGATATGGCCCTTCATGGCGCGAATCCAGCCCATTTGCGAGCAAACCACGGTGATCGGCTCTTTTTCGATCATCGCTTCCAGCGGAACCTCTTCAAATTCCGGTGCGTCGGCCAGCTCAGAACGCCGCGCGCCACCGGGGGCGGATTTGCCAAATTCCTTGCGGGTATCGCGCAATTGCTCGGAAATCTTGGCCCATTGCAGGCCTTCATCGGCCAGCAAATCCTCAAGCTCGGCGCGTTCGATCAACAGGGCCTCATGCTCGCGCTTCAGTTCCATTTCCTCAAGGCGGCGCAGCGAACGCAGACGCATGTTCAGGATCGCCTCGGCCTGCATATCGGTCAGATCAAACTCGGCCATCATCGCAGGTTTAGGCTGATCCTCGTTGCGGATAATCTCGATAATCCGGTCAAGGTTCAGAAAGGCAACGATGTAGCCCTCAAGCACCTCG
>JAADIC010000260.1 GCA_013151535.1 Alphaproteobacteria bacterium
TCTCCGGAAAAACCCCGTTTCAAACCCTGTTGACCACAATATCCTGAAATCAGTGCACAAAATACCCAAATGTTGGGGGTGAGTAATTACCAAAATTGCGTTATTCTTGAACGATTATTTTCAAGTTGGTCTTGAGCCTAAGCGTGTGTCTTTTCGCCAGATTTGGCAATATCAGGTCAAGGGCGGTGATATAGTCCTGCGCGCCGCCTTTGTCAGCAAACAAAACTTGCCCCTGCAAGGACTATATTTTTTATCGAAGGATCTCTTCGATAAAGATTTTTCCGAATTTGCATCACCAGACGCCAAGGACCTCGATGAATTGCGGAATTTTTTGGAGCATCGCTTTGTTACCTTGACCGATTTTGGAATGGAGAGGCCGTCGAATAATTTACACAAACGTGTTGGTCTTGCTGAATTTCAAAAAAAATCGATGAAGTTGCTCAAATTGTCTCGTGCTGCATTGGTTTACCTGTCACTCGCAATGAATCACGAGGAAAAAACGCATAAAAGCAGGAAAACAGATAAATATAACGAAATTAGTGTTCCCATAATATCGACTCCTATTTATCGTAATTAACTCAGGTACAGAGAAAACAAGCGTCCGCTATAGGCCCTGAGCAGCCATCAGGAGGAGGCGATGTCGTCAAAGAATGCCGAGGCCTCGACACCTTCGCCCGTACGTGCTTGATCCAGCCCCTTGCGGATGCCCGCAGGTTCGCTGGCGCCTATTCGGTGTATTCGCCCTCGCCGAAAGCGCGGTCAGTTATCTCGTGCAGGTTCTTGGCCATGTCGGCCAGATCGCCAACATGCCCCCAGTGAATTTCGTCGGGGTTGGCTTCGAAATGCTCGTCGCTCAGGGCCTGCTGCAAGCGGGCGAGCATGGTGTCGATCTCGGCCTTCCTGGCCATGAAGGCGGCCAGCGCCTTGTCATTGTTGCGGGTCATCGCTGTCATCGTTTTGGTCCTTGGTTGCATCGTTTTGGTGCAGTCACCATCGCTCTGATCGGGATGCTTATCCAGTAAAACAGAAGCAATATCATTGCGTTGATCAAAAGATGGGGATTGTAAATGGCTGCTGCCACACAGTCCCTTGCGGTGATTGCAAAGCTGCTTGATCTCTCGGAACGCCGGGTGCAGCAGCTGAGCCGCGAAGGCGTGATCCCCAAAGCGACGCGCGGGCAATATGACCTGATCGGCTCGGTGCGCGGCTATGTGCGCTATTTGCGCGATCAGGCGGTCAGCGCCCAGGCTGGTGCCCCGGATTATGCCGCCGAGCGGGCGCGCTATATTCGCGCGCGGGCGGACCTCGTTGAAATGGAAGCTTCGCAGCGTCGCGGCGCGCTGATTGCCGCCGATGACATTGAGACCGCCTGGATCAAGGTGCTGGCGCTGTTGCACACCCGGGTTCTGTCCTTGCCAGATCGGCTGGCGCCACAGATTCACGCCGAGGGCAGCCTTGCTGAAACCCGCAACCTGCTCAGCGTAAACCTGCGTGAAGCCCTTGAGGATTTAGCCAACAGCGATGTGCAGCCAGACATTGAAGATAGCGGGCTCGCGGGTCCTGCGCCAAACGGTGAAACGGGCACTGGAAAGCCTGCGGCCACCACCGGAGTTGACGATCAGTGACTGGGCCGATCAGAACCGGCGCCTCAGTTCCGAAGCCAGCGCCGAACCCGGGCAATGGCGCACGTCCAGAGCCGAATATCAGCGCGAAATCATGGAGGCGATTTCGGACGGGGTTGTGGAGAGCGTTGTAATCATGTCCGCCAGCCAAATTGGTAAGAGCGAATGCCTCCTTAACATGGTCGCCTATCACATCGATCAGGATCCGGCCCCGATCATGGTGGTGATGCCGACCGAGCGTGATGCCGAGACCTGGTCCAAGGACCGGTTCTCGCCGATGGCAAGAGACACGCCGTGTCTGACCGGCAAGATCGCCGATCCGAAATCGCGCGATGGCAACAACAAGATCCTGCACAAGCGATTTCCCGGCGGGCATCTGACGATTGTCGGCGCGAACGCACCCTCTGGGCTGGCCAGCCGCCCGATCCGATTGCTCTTGTGCGACGAGGGCGATCGCTACCCATTCAGCGCCGGGGCCGAGGGTGATCCGGTCAATCTGGCCAAGAAACGCACGGTGACCTTCTGGAACCGCAAGATCGTGCTGGTTTCAACCCCGACCAACAAGGGCGCGAGCCGCATTGAGACGGCGTACGAGGAAAGCGATCAGCGCCAATACCATGTGCCGTGCCCGGAATGCGGGGCGGAACAGGTGCTGGTCTGGCCGCAAGTCAAATGGGACAAGGCGGCGGGTGGTGCGCATCAACCTGAAACCGCAAAGTATCACTGCATCCATTGCAATGTCGCATGGCGTGATGAGACCCGCTGGACCGCGGTCCGGAAAGGGCATTGGCAGGCACGCGAGCCGTTCACTGGCATTGCCGGATTCCACCTGAATGAGATTTATTCGCCGTGGATCCGATTGGAGGCGATGGTGAAAGCGTTCCTCTCGGCCCGGGCCGGTGGCGACGAGGCGATGAAGACTTTCGTCAACACCTCGCTTGGTGAGACTTGGGTGGAGAGCGGTGAAGCGCCGGACTGGCAACGACTGCTGGATCGCAAGGAAGAGTGGCAATCTGGCACTGTGCCCGAAAACGCCCTGTTCCTGACAGCAGGGGCCGATGTGCAAAAGGACCGGATCGAGGTCGACGTCTGGGCCTGGGGGCGTGGGCTGGAAAGCTGGCTGATCGATCACATCGTCATTGAAGGTGGGCCGGGATCAGAGGCTTGCTGGAATGGGCTGACGGAACTGCTCGGACGAACGTGGCAACATGCCAACGGCAGCCAGATGACGATCGCGCGGCTGGCGGTCGATACCGGCTATGAAACCCCGGCGGTTTATGGCTGGGCCCGCAGGGTCGGCTTTGGCCAGGTGGCTCCGGTCAAGGGGGTGGAAGGGTTCAATCGGGCCAGTCCGGTGTCAGGGCCAACCTTCGTTGACGCAACCATTGCCGGCAAACGCCTGCGTCGAGGGGCGCGGCTCTGGACCGTGGCAGTCTCGACCTTCAAATCCGAAACCTACCGGTTTTTGCGCCTTGAACGACCAACGCCCGAGGAATTGGTGGCTGGAACGAATTATCCAGCAGGAACCCTACATTTGCCGGGCTGGATTGATTCTGAATGGCTGAAGCAGCTGGTCGCCGAGCAACTGGTGACGGTCAGGAACAAACGCGGCTTTGCCCGGCTTGAATGGCAGAAACTGCGCGAACGCAACGAGGCGCTTGACTGCCGGGTTTACGCCCGCGCGGCCGCGTGGATCCTAGGGGCCGACCGCTGGTCGGAGAAACAATGGGATGAGTTGGAACGACAGGTGGCGGCACCGGAAAAGGATGCGCCAGCCGTTTCAGCATCACAACCGGTCAGGCCCACGCGCCGGCGCCGTTCCGTGCCCTCGAACTATATGAGGTGATGGGTTAACCGTTCAGTGTGCGCTGTACGATCCGGGGATCTTTGGCGATCATGGCCAGCAGGACACGCGCGGGGCCATCGGGACGGCGACGGCGGTATTCCCAGTTGAGGAGGGTGCCTTTTTTCACGCCGATACTTTTGGCAAACTCCGCCTGTGAAAGGCCGGTGCTGGCGCGAATGATCTGCACATCAGGTTCCGGAATGTCGATCTCGTGGATCAGCGCCAAACCTTTGCCTTTGGCGTGGGCAAGAGCCTCTTTCAGGCCTTGTTCGATGCTGTTGAATGCGTCGCTCATCGCTTGCTCCTGTAGGTTTCTGTCAGGGCCTTGCCGAGGGTTTTGACCGTTTCGGTTTCAGCCTTGCTCAGGTTGGCCTTCTCGTTCTTGGCGAAGACCGTAATCA
>JAADIC010000230.1:0-4446 GCA_013151535.1 Alphaproteobacteria bacterium
ATGACCTCGGCGGCCAATTCCAGCCGGTCCTGTACTTGGGCAATTGTCCAATCGGTCATCGCGCTGCCTCCCCATTCTGTGGCCGTTTGCCGTAAAGCTTTTCACCAAGCTGGCGCACCAGTTCCCGCTCTGGCCATGTCAGCCGGTCATCATCGAGCGCCACAGCCAGCATGCCCTGCTCTCGCCACCCCTCACGTTTGACCTGATCGGGATTGCGTCGACGGCCGCCGTAACCACGGGGGGTAAAGCTCATGCCGTGCACGCCACACCTCCCCCGGTTTCAATCGCCCAGAGCAGGATGGCAATGGCGTCGGCCTCGTTGTCATCCTTGGGGTAAAAGCCTTTGGACCGCGCGACATCGATCATCGCCTGCTTGTTCGCATTGCCCTTGCCGGTTGCGTGTTTCTTGATCGTGCCGACCGCGACGCCCTGGTAAGGGACACCGCGCATCTCAGCCCAGGCGGTCAGCGTCGCCATCAGCCCGCCATAAACGTGGGATGCGTCAGTGCCTGCATGGCGATGGACTTCTTCGTAGTGGATCGTTGCGATCGGCCCCACGAGCCGATCCATTTCGCTCAGCCAGTTCTGGAAGCGCAGATACCGCATGCCGCCGCCATCAAAGCGGCTTGGTTTGAACGATACCGTTCCGCTGGTGATCAGGTCGGACGCGCTGAGCGCCCAGCCGGTGGTGGTGCCGAGATCAAGGGCAAGGACAGTTTTAGTGCAGCCATGCGTACTGGTCAGCGCATCGCCAGAGATGTGTTCTTGTGTGTTCATTTTGAAGGCTCATCAATTCGAATGGGCCTTCGGCTTTGGTCACGGGCATATTACCGGCCCGGAGTCGGGCAAACAAGAAAAACCGCTGTATCAGGAGTTTTTTAATGCCCCTGAGTAGGTGGTCCCACCTGAGGGCGGTGGTCCCAACCTCCAGCATAGGTTGGGACCAGCTTTTATTACGCCTTTTCAATGCATTATGTGAGTTGGTCCCAACCTGTCCTTGTCCCAACCCCTCCCTAACCTTTTCCATAGAGCGTGTGTATTAGCCCATGGTTCCACGTCCTTCATATAAAGTAAGCAAAAAGGTTGGGACCAAAGGGGAGAGGTTGGGACCACGTTGATTTTAAAGGGTAAATTCGTGTCCCAACCCCCTGCAGAGGTTGGGACAAGGTTGGGACCAAACAGGGGGGGTTGGGACAAACGAAAAAGGCGCGAGGTTTTTACCCCCGCGCCCTTCATCATATCTTCAACTGGATCAGCGTCGATATCGCCACTCACGCGCCCGCTGTTCACCTCCTACCCGGGCTGTTCTGTATCGCACCCAGCCGGTTTTCTTCAGATAGCCAGACACCCGCATCTGGTCGACACGTGTCCAGCGTGCCGGTTCGATCCCGATAGCTTCCTCGAGGATTTCACCAATCGAGACGTCCTGCAACGGTTCGCGGCGGGGAATACTCTCACGCCGCGGAGGATCAAACGACGAATAGCTGTCGCCGGTGATCGAGATTTCATGGGTCAGCCAGCGGTCAATGAGCCCGTCCCAGGCATCGGACTGATAGCGCTTGTCTTGCTCGTCGCGCGCGGCTTTGAGCAGGTTTTTGTCCTCAAGCCACCAAATCGCCCCGGATTTGAACCGCGCCACCGCCTCGGCCCAAAGCTGATCGCGGTTGCGGGCGAGCCCCTCAACGTCTATATCGCCGCAACGAATGGGCCAAAACCGCCGGTTCCCGGTCTCGTCGCGCAGATAGGTGTCGGGATTTACGGTGCCTGCAAACACGCATTGTCGTTTGATCTCGACTGTATGGCGGCCATAAGGCGGGCGGAACCGGTCGGTGGTTCGGGTCAAAAACGCCTTGATGCGTGACACCTCGGCGCGGCCGATGGCGTCCAGTTCGGCGATTTCAACGATCCAGACGCCCTGCATGTGGATGGCCGCATCCTTGGACCCGAGGTCCGGCAGCTCATCGGTAAACCATTCCTCACCGGCGAGGATCTTGAGGGCGGTCGATTTGCGCGCCCCTTGCTCGCCTTCGAGAATCAACATGTGGTCGGCCTTGACGCCTGGGCGAAAAATCCGTGCCACCGCCGAGATCAGCCAGAGCCCGCCCATGGCGTGGGTTAAATCCGTAGGTGCAGCCCCGAGGTATTGACTGGTCCAGCTTTCCAGCCTCGGCGTGCCGTCCCAGATGAGGGACCGAAGATAGGCCCGCACCGGGTGAATGCGGATGTCGCGGGCAACGGCGCCGACCGAACGGCCCACCACCGTGGGCGCGACATTCACCTCGCGGTGCTGCAGCCATTCGGCGGCACGGATATCGTCGGCATCATCCCAATGTCGCGGATAGCTTGCCTCTGTGTTATCCCATGGCAGGGCGCTGAGAACGACAACTTCCTGCGCGAACTCATCAAAAGCGATCGTGCCGGCAAAGGCTGGATCCGAATTCAACGCCATAATGACATTGGCCTCGTTGCGCTCCGGCGTGCCGGAGAGGTCGAGCCGCAATCGATTGGCCCAGGCCGGTCGTGCGGCAGGTTTTATCAGATCGCCGGTGCTGTTGAGGCGACGACGCAAGACCCCGAGTTGTTTGTCGAGAATGGAGATGGCAATCCCGGTACGGATCTTGATCAGCGACAACAGATGCCGCTCTTCCATCGGCTCGAAGCGCGCCTTGACGATGCGCCCCATCAGCGCGCCGAGTGCTGTGAGGTCGGGCGGGTTTGTGAGCGCCTCGGTTTCTGCCGCAAGTGTATCGGCTGCCTTTTCTGGCGAGGTTTCAGGTGTCGTGGCCGGAACTTCAGATATGCCCGGCTCCACCTCTGATGGCGACGTGTCGTAATCGGCACTCTCCGCCCCCTTGATGAGATCATCGTTGAAATCGTCCCCGTTGCGCGGTGTTTTGACCTGGTTCGGTATGTCCGCGATATTCAGGCGGTCAGAAAGCGTGGCGGCCGCCTGACGACCCGCGTCCCCGGCATCGGCGTAAATGGTGACGCGCCGGGTGCCCTCGGGCCATTTGAACCGCGCCAACCCGTCGGCCGAAAGCGCCGCCCATGTGGCTACGCCGAAAATCGCGTGAGCCGCCAATGCCGTCTGTCTCGATCCCTTCCGCCACCCCGATATGCCCATCCTCTGGCATCGGGAACAAGCGCACCGCGGCTTCAGCGATCGTGCCCAGCATTTTCTTGCCGGCTGGCGCCTTGCCGCTGCCATCCTCGAGCAAAAAGGTGCGGTGAATGCCCCCCACCGGGCTGCCATCGACAAGGCGGGGAATGGCGACCATCCCGGGCCAACCACGACGGCTCTCATAATCGGTCAAATCGGCGTGGAACAGAAGATCCGGTGCACACGGGTCTTTGAGGCCGCGCGATTGCAGGTAGGTTTCTGCGATGCTGCCTGCAATCGGCTGACAATCGTCCCGGATGCGGCGGATTTCCAGGGCATGGTCGGGTTTGGGGCGCGCCGGTGATCTCGGACGCGTAACGCGAGCCTCCTCCATATGGGCCAATCGCGCCGCCTCATCAAACAGACGCCCATCCCTCATGCCGGTGGCGTGATAAATGAGATCGACTGGCCCGGCGCGTTCACCGGTTGCAAAATCATAGCCCCAGCCCGCATAAGGGCCATCGAGATGCAGAATGCAGGAACCCTCTTTTTGCGCAGGGCGACCGGTCAGATCGGCGCATCGCAACGCGCGACGGTCATGGGTCAGCCGCGCTTCGGGAAAAAGTGCCGGCAACCAGTCACCTGCCGTGTCGGCAAGCCGGGCCTTTATGGCGCGCAAATCATGGCGCGCGGGCGGTGACCAGACATCGTTGAGATCTATCATGTTGCCCCTCACGCCAAAAGCACAAGGCCGCGCTCGGCGCGGGTGATGGCGGTATAAAGCCAACGCCGACGGTCGAGTTCGCTGCGCCCGAGCCCGTCATCCCAGACGATCACGTTTTCCCATTGCGAGCCTTGCGCCTTATGGGCGGTAATCGCCCAGCCAAACGTTGCTTCCGTCAGGAGCTTTTTATCTTTCCAGTCCCGGTCATTGCGGTCGCGATCAAACGCGATGTGATCCTCAAAATGCCCCTTGTAGATCCGAAGGCGGCCCGGGCGCGCATCGCAGTCAGTGCCCGCATCGCGGTCAGTGCGCCCGACGCGACGCCCATCCTCATCCGTCACCACGGCCGAGAAATAGAGGCTGCCCTCATCGACGATATCCTCAAGCGTCAGAAACATCCCGTTGATCAGCCCGAGGTCATTCTGGTTCTTGAGGCAAATGATCTTTTCGGCAGCACCGGTCGGAAGCATCGTGCCCGAAAGCCCCGCGGCTGCGCGCATGGCATTATTGAGCTGTAAACGTGTCGCGTTCATGCCGCAGATGAGCTGACCGCCGCATAAGGCCTGTTCCGGCGTGATATCCCCCTTGTGAAGCTTGGCAACATGCGCGTCATAACTGCCAA
>JAADIC010000230.1:4492-4916 GCA_013151535.1 Alphaproteobacteria bacterium
TTGCACTTTCGGCAGCTTGGCGGTGGATTTCTGTCAACATGATGTCGGGGGCCACATTGGTAAACGCGCCCGCGCCCTTGATCGGCGGCAGTTGCCCGGGATCGCCCAGGACCAGGATCGGCTTCTTGAAGCTCATCAGATCGCGCGCCATATCTTCACCCACCATCGAGACCTCATCGAGCACGATCAGCTTTGCGTCCGCCGCGTCACTCTCGGGGTTGAGGGCAAAGCGCGGCTTTTTCATCGCCGACAGCGCCTGGCGCATCGCCTCGATGCCCGCCTCGGCCGCCGTGCGATCAAACCCGCTCAGCGTGCGGATTTCAATTTCGGCGTCCCGAACCTTGCGGCTGGCCGCCTCGATTTCTTCCTCGGTTGCCTCTGTCACCGAATAGATCAGGCTGTGGATGGTACGCGCGGGCGTCCC
>JAADIC010000145.1 GCA_013151535.1 Alphaproteobacteria bacterium
CCCATCAGGGCCGCCGCGATAAAGTTGAACATGATGGTGGTAATCACAATATGACTACCGCGTTTGGCTTGCAGATAGGCCGGAATGAAGGCCCATGCCGCACCGAATGCCGCCGCGCCGATGATGGCAAATGGCAGCGCCAGCGCCCAACTGGGCCAGTCAAAAGCAAGGATAACCACAGCCGCCCCGACACCGGCAACCGCCGCTTGCCCTTCACCGCCGATATTGAACATGCGCGCGTGAAAGGCCACGGCCACGGCCAGACCGGTGAAGATGTAATTGGTGGCATAATAGAGCGTATAGCCGATGCCGCCAGTTGACCCGAGCGCCCCCTTGACCATGAAATAAATCGCATCCAGCGGGTTTTCCCCGATGGCCAGCACCACCAGACCCGACAACAGGAAGGCCAGGGTCAGATTGATGAACGGCACCAGAAACACATCGGCCCAGCGTGGCATTCTTTCCATCAGGTACCCTCGTCGCTAATACCGGCCATCAGAAGGCCCAGCTCGTTTTCATCGGTTTCGGTGGTGATCCGTTCGCCCTGAATATGGCCGTCAAACATCACCGCGACCCGGTCAGACAGGGACAGGATTTCATCAAGCTCGACCGAAACCAGCAGGATCGCCTTGCCCGCATCGCGCAGGGCGACGATTTGTTTGTGGATAAACTCAATCGCGCCGATATCGACGCCGCGTGTGGGCTGGCCGACCAGCAGAATATCAGGATTGCGCTCGATCTCGCGCGCCAGCACGATCTTTTGTTGGTTGCCGCCGGAAAAATTCTGCGCGGGCAGGCGGGGATTGGGTGGGCGGATGTCAAAATTATCCATCTTGGCGATGGTGTCTTCAAGGATGGCCGCATTGTCCATCATCAGCGCGTTCTTCTGGTATTTCGGATCGTTGTGATAGCCGAAACAGACGTTTTCCCAAGCGGTGAAATCCATAATCAGGCCCAGACGCTGGCGATCCTCGGGTACATGGGCGATGCCTTGGGCGCGCCGCGACTGGCCGTCTGAATGCTTGCCGGTCAGGTCGATGTCCTTACCGTGAACCTTGATTTCACCGGTGCCTGTAGCGATGCCGCCCAGCACGTCCAGCAGTTCCGACTGGCCATTCCCGGCCACCCCGGCGATGCCGAGGATTTCACCCGCCTTCACCTGAAACGAGATGCCTTTGACGCGCTCAACCCCCATTTCGTCGACCACACGCAGATTGTTGACCTCAAGCAAAACATCGCCCAGTTTCGGCGGTTGCTTGTCGACTTGCAGCAAGACTTTGCGCCCGACCATCAGCTCCGCCAGCTCTGGCGGGCTGGTCTCGGCGGTTTTCACAGTCGCGGTCATTTCGCCGCGCCGCATCACGCTGACCGTGTCGGTCGCGCTCATGATTTCTTTCAGCTTGTGGGTGATTAGAATGATGGTTTTGCCCTGATCGCGCAGATTGTCAAAAATGCGGAACAGGTGATCGGCCTCTTTCGGGGTCAAAACACCGGTTGGTTCATCAAGAATAAGAATGTCGGCCTGTCGATACAGCGCCTTTAAGATTTCGACCCGCTGCTGGTGGCCAACCGACAGGTTTTCAATGATCTCGTCGGGATCGACATCAAGTTCGTATTCATGCGCCAGCTCAACCAAAGCCAAGCGCGCCTTGGCCAGCGACGGTTTCAACAACGCGCCTTCCTCGACCCCGAGGATGACGTTTTCGAGAACTGTAAAGTTTTCAACCAGTTTGAAATGCTGGTGGACCATGCCGATACCTGCAGCAATTGCGGCCTGACTGTCCGGAATTGGGGTCAAAACGCCGTTGATGTAAATCTCGCCCGCGTCCGCTTTGTAAAATCCGTAAAGGATCGACATCAATGTCGATTTGCCGGCGCCGTTTTCCCCGACAATGCCGTGGATTGCACCCTTGGCGACGGACATGGAAATGTCTTTGTTCGCCTGCACGGGGCCAAAGGCTTTTGAAATGCCTTTAAGCTCAATCGCCGGGGCGACAACTTCCTGCCGCCCCGTATCTGGTGTTATCGTCACGCGCTGTCGCCTTAGCTCACCGGGCAACTGCTGTCGGACATATAATCATGCACTTTGATCGAGCCATCAATGATGCCAGCCTTGGCCGCATCAACCGCCGCCTTGATTTCAGGCGTGAAGACAGCCGCGTTGTTTTCGTCCAGCGCGTAATCAATACCGCCATTGGCCAGACCAAGAACCGAGAAACCGGTTACAAGGTCTTCGCCCTGCGTGAACGCATTGTACACAGCCACGTCAACCCGCTTGACCATGGAGGTCAGAACCGAACCGGGATGCAGATAGTTCTGGTTGCTGTCGACACCGATCGAGAAGATGCCCTGATCGGCAGCGGTTTGCAGAACGCCAACACCGGTGCCACCGGCAGCCGCGTAAACCACATCAGCGCCCTGGCCGATCTGGGCTTTGGTCAGTTCGCCGCCTTTAACCGGGTCATTCCAGGCACGGAAATCGGTGCCGGTCATGTTCTGGATCACGGTCGCATCAGGATTTGCCGCTTTCACGCCCTGCACATAGCCACAGGCAAACTTGCGGATCAGTGGAATATCCATGCCGCCAATAAAGCCGACAGTGCCGGATTTCGAAGCCATGGCAGCCGCTACACCCACAAGATACGAGCCTTCATGTTCGTTGAACACAACCGAGGCCACGTTATCTTTGCCGACAACCATGTCGATAATGGCGAACTTGGTGTCAGGGAAATCATCGGCAACAGCTTCAAGTGAGGACGCAAACGCAAAACCGGTCATGACGATCGGGTTGCTGCCTGCCTCGGCAAAACGGCGCAGCGCCTGCTCGCGCTGGGCTTCGGACGAGATTTCAAACTCGCGGAATGTGCCACCGGTTTCTTCGGCCCAGCGGGTTGCACCGGCAAAGGCGGCTTCGTTGAAGGATTTATCGAATTTGCCACCGATATCGAAAATGATGGCAGGTTCAGCCAAAGCAGCGGTTGCAGAGATTGCAAGCACGCTGGCTGTACCAAGGATAGCTTTCATAAAGGACATTTTTCTCTCCCGTTTGTTATTCCTTTGGGGTCGCGGCCGCCAGATAGCATGGTGGCACGCAAAACCCAGATCGCAGATGACCATGCACGATTAAGACCCAAGGGCCTAAAGCGGGTCAACCGTTTTTTTACCATTTATTCAGGTTTTGACGGGATTCATCTGTGGATAACCTGGCTGACGATGGGTCAGGTTCGGCTTAAATCGCGCAGCATAACCAGGGCGCTGGCCTTGGGGCCGTTTGGGCTGGCATAATAATCCTTGCGATATCCGGCGTCTTTGTAGCCTTGCGCGCGATAAAGCGCGATGGCACCGTGGTTCTGCTCGGCAACTTCCAGAAACGCCTGTTTGGCGCCTTTTTGGCGGGCGTGCCCCTCGAATCCGGCAAGCAGAGTTCTGCCAATGCCTTGTCGGCGTACCTCGGGATGAACCGCAAGGGTCAACAATTCCACTTCCGGCCCGGCAATCCGGCCAAGGGCGAATCCCTTTGGGTTTTCGATCAGAAAAACCGAAGGGCTGGCCAGAAAATCGGTGAACTCAGCCGCAGACCACGGGCGTGGGGAGGTGAAACAAAGGCGATGCAGGGCCGCGAGGGCTTGGGGTGTCATTGTAACAGAACCGGTGCCGCATCCCGCGACGGGGCGGCATCGGCCGGTTTCAGGTATAGCGGTGCGGGGCGGGTTGTTGGTGCGTGCAGTCGTGATGCCGCGATTCTTGCGATGGCTTCGGCGATGGAAAAGGCCGAGACATCGGCTGTCGCGCCAAGGGTTCTTGCGAGGTTTTTGGCATTGTGGCCGATGCAGGTTTTGATTGATCCGGATTTCGCGGTGCTGATTTGATCCGCCGCAATGACCTTGGGCCTCATGCCCGTTGCAAGCACATAAACCTGATCCCGCCGCGCGTCGATGGTGGCCAGTGCAGGTTCCTCTGCCCCCAAAAGCATGGCTTCCAAAGCATTCACACCAATCGCCGGAACGCCAAGCGACAAGGCCAAGCCACGCGCCGCTGAAACGCTTAACCGGATACCGGTGAAATTGCCCGGCCCGATACCACAGCCGATGCCGTCAATGTCCTGCCAGCTTTTGCCCGCCTCGGCCAAAACCTCTTGCAGCAGTGGAAACAGCCGCTCGGCCTGCCCCTTGGTCATATCTTCGCTGCGAGATACCAATATTTCATCACCCAATAGCAAAGCGACCGCGCAATGCGCGGCCGAAGTATCAAACGCCAGTATCAGAGGTTCAGGCGGCAACCGGGCGGACCTCGGTCACTTCGGGGATATAGTGGCGCAGCAGATTTTCGATGCCCATTTTCAGGGTCATGGTCGAGGACGGGCAGCCAGCGCAAGCGCCCTTCATGGCCAAATAAACCACACCACGATCAAAGCCGTGGAAGGTGATATCGCCGCCATCCTGCGCCACAGCGGGGCGCACGCGGGTATCCAGAAGCTCCTTGATCTGCTCGACAATCTCGCTGTCGGGGCCGTCATGGGCGCTGTGGCCGCTATCGGTGTTTTCACCGCTCATCACCGCTTCACCCGATTGGAAATGCTCCATAATCGCGCCGAGGATCGACGGCTTCAGATGGTTCCAGTCCAGATCGTCCTGCTTGGTGACGGTGACAAAATCAATACCGAGGAACACGCCGGTCACGCCGTTCACGGCAAAAATCCGCATCGCCAGCGGTGAATTTGCAGCCCCATCCGCCGTCGTGAAATCCGCTGTGCCGGTTTCCAGCACCGATTGTCCGGGCAGAAACTTCAACGTGGCTGGGTTTGGCGTGGCTTCGGTTTGAATGAACATGGGATTTCCTTTGCGATATTACAAAAGATATGCCTTTCCCAAGCAAAATTGTCAAGATCGTTAGAACGATTCTAAACTATGGCTCAGGAAACCGCGATAATCGCTTCCTTGCTCATGCCGCCGGGCACAATCGTCACCGGAATCGGCATGGTGCCGGAATAACGCAGCATATAGGTCACAAGCGGCCCCGGCCCCTCTTTGCCGGTGCCAGCGCCCAGAACCAGCACCCCGATATCCTCGTTGTCCTGAATATAATCGATGATCTCGGCCTCCATTTTGCCTTCGCGGATTTCAAGATCAGGGGTGACGCCTTCTTTTTCCTGCATCCGTTTGGAGAACACCTCGAAATGCGCCTCGATCCGTTCGCGGGCTTCGGCGCGCATGATGTCGGCCACGCCGATCCAGTGGTTGAACTCTTCTGGTGGAATGACGGCCAGAATGGTCACGCCGCCGCCGGTGTTGGCAGCCCTCAGGGCCGCGAACCGCATGGCGTTCAGGCATTCGGTTGTGTTGTCGAGGATGACCAGAAACTTGCGCATGACGGTCCTTTCAATGTCGCGTTTGATAATAATCACCCATGTTGGGCGAACACGCAAGCGCGTGGTTCAGAGATGCGACATGAAAGCCTGTTCTCAAGAGTTGCCGGAATGGGCCCAGTCCCAATAAAGCTCGCGCGCCATTTTGCTGATTGGGCCGTGCTGGTAATGGGTGTCGTCAAAGGCGGTGACTGGGGTGATCTTGGTCATGTTGCCAGACAGGAACACCTCGTCTGCGCCGCGAAAATCGTCAAAGCCCAGCACGGTTTCATGCACGGTGATGCCTTCACCGCGCAGCAATGTCATATGCCGCGCCCGGGTGATGCCCGCCAGAAAGGTGCCGTTGGCGACGGGCGTGAACAGCTCGCCATCCTTGGCCATGAACACATTGGCGCTGGCGCTTTCGGCCACATTGCCCAGCGCATCGGCAACCAGCGCGTTGGCAAAACCCTTGTCCTTGGCTTCGCGCAACATCCGCGCGTTGTTGGGGTAAAGGCAGCCAGCCTTGGCGTTGACCACCGAATCCGCCAGCACCGGCCGGTGGAACTGGGTTGTGGTCAGGGTTGTCGTGGCCTCGGGCGTCGCCATCGGGATTTCCTCAAGACAGATACAAAAGCCGGTTTTGTCCTGATCCGGCAGGATACCGGCCAGCCCTGAATCAATCCCCCAATACATCGGGCGAATGTAAACCGGCGTATTTTTCGGGAACAGTTTCAGCCCCTCAAGCGTGATCTGCATGATGTCGCTGGCGCTTACCGTCGGGTTGATACCGAGCGCTGTGGCCGAGTGGTTCACCCGTTCACAATGGGCCAGCAGATCGGGAAAAATACCTTCAAAGAACCGCGCGCCGTCAAACACGGTCGAGCCTAGCCAGGCACCATGATCTGCCGCGCGCATGATCGGCACATTGCCCTTGTGCCATGTGCCTTCAAAATAAGTGTGGATATTTGTTCCGGCGGCCATGTTCATTTCCCTGGTGATAAGATTTCGCGCATCTAATCACTGGCATCAGGGAAGGTCCAGAGGGGCGGTTTATACTTTATCGACAATCGGCAGGGTAACGGTTGCGCATAGTCCACCTTCGGACCGGTTCACCAGTGCCACCTCGCCGCCGTGGCCGCGAATGATCGAGCGCACGACCGCCAGCCCAAGGCCAACGCCGCCGGTTTCGCGATTGCGCGAGGACTCAACGCGCTGAAACGGCTCGAACACCTGTTCGACCTGCGCGACAGGGATGCCCGGCCCTTTGTCACATATGGCGATGGTGATGTGCTCTGGCGTGGCTGAAAGGTTAACTTGCGCCACCTCGCCGTATTTCACGGCATTGTCGACAAGGTTGTCAAACACCCGGCGCAAGGCCAGCGGGCGGCCCAGATACGAGACCCGATCCGGGCCTTCATAACTGACCGCATGGCCAAGTTCGGCGGCGTCATCCACCACGCTTTGCACAAGCCCGGCAAGATCGAGGGATTTGCGCCGCTCGTCCGAACTGTCGAGCCGCGCGAATGATAATGTGGCCGAGATCATCGCCTCCATCTGCGCCAGATCGGCCAGCATCTTTTCACGTTGCTCGTCATCTTCGACAAACTCGGCGCGCAGGCGCAGGCGGGTCACAGGCGTGCGCAGATCATGCGACACGGCGGCCAGCATTTGTGTGCGGTCCTGTATCAAGCGGCGCAGGCGTTTCTGCATATTGTTGAACGCCTTGGCGGCGCGGCCCATTTCGGGCGGCCCGTCCTCGCGCAGGCTGGGCGCGTTCATATCACGCCCCAAGCGTTCCGAGGCCCGCGCGAACACATCAAGCGGCGCGATTGAACGGCGAATAGCCCAGACAGACAGCGCTGTGACGATCGCTGCCATCACCAAGAACGCCAGCACGAAACGCCGGTTCCAGATTTGGCGGATTTCCGGCGTGGTGGTCAGAAAGTTCAGCCAGTTACCGTCTTCAAGTTGCAGCGATACCCGCAGAATGCCGGTATTGCTCCAGCCCTGCATCAGGCGCACCATACCCATGTTCATCCCCATGCCCGGCATGTTTCCCATGCCGCGCATTGCCGCCAACGGGGTCGTGCAGCGTTGCAAAGTGTCGGTGAAGGCCTGCAAGACCGCCGTTTCCTCCACCGTATTCGTGCTGGCCAGACGCAATTGATCCAGGGCGGGGTTGTTCAACAAGTCGGCCAGAATACTGGCGACTTGTTTGGTGGCTTTGGAACCATCGTTTAGCCCCACCAAAGGTGTTTTGCTCAACATTGCCGCAAACCCCGTGCCCGATTGGCTACAGGCCACGGCGGCGCGATCGGCCTCGGGCAAGCCGCCCACAGTGCGGCTGACGGCGGCGATACGCTCGGCTATATCCTCGCCCGCTACGTTGTGCAGCGCCAGATTACGTTCTTGGGTGTAGATCAACAGGCCCACAAGGTTTGACACCAATAGGCCCGCCAGCAGCACCAGCGTGGTGCGCGAGGCGAGGGTATGGGGCAGGAGCTTCATTCGCCGGTTTCCACTTCGGGGGTGAACATATAGCCACCGCTGCGCACGGTTTTGATAAGGATCGGAGCGCTTGCATCTTTTTCGATTTTCCGGCGCAGGCGCGACACCTGAACATCCATGGCGCGATCAAACGGCTGGGCCTCGCGACCACGGGCCAGATCAAGCAATTGATCGCGGCTGAGAACGCGTTGCGGATGGGTCACAAACGCCGCAAGCAGGTCATATTCGCCCGAGGATAGCGGGATCAGCATTCCCTCGGGTGAGAACAATTCGCGGGTTCTAAGATCAAGCCGCCAACCGGCAAACCGGTGTTTACTACCAGTTTTTGCATCCGGCACCGCCCCGGTGGTGGCCTTGCCGGTGCGCCGCAAAACCGCCCTGATCCGGGCCAGCAATTCGCGCGGATTGAACGGTTTGGCGATATAGTCATCCGCGCCCATCTCTAAGCCGATGATCCGGTCGGTTTCCTCGCCCATGGCAGTCAGCATGATGACCGGAATGTTGGTCTCCACCCGCAGGCGGCGGCACAGCGACAGGCCATCCTCGCCCGGCAACATCAGATCAAGGATGACCAGATCGAACGACCAGTCCGCCAACTCGCGGGCCATTTGCCGCCCCTCGGCAGCGGTGCGCACACGCAGGCCGTGACCACTTAGATAGCGGGCAACAAGGTCGCGGATTTCGCGGTCGTCATCAACGACAAGGATATGCGGTTGTTCTTCCATGGTCCGACTATACAGCCCGGAAACCGGGTGAATACCGATATTTTGGTAACCGATTGTTACCCGCAAAGCGCCAGTAACAAACGGTTACAAATCCAGCGATTCCAGACATTGAAGCGTTACAGAAAAAGGCTTTAATCCAACTTGTCAGGGCGGCACATGACGGGTTGCCCGAGAAATTCAAAGGAAAGAAAATGAACGGAATTCTCAAAACAACCGCGATGGCTGCAACACTGGTTCTCGGGACGGTTGCCACGCCAGCATTCGCCCAGACGACCGGTGGCACAATGATGGGCACAGATACGACAGGTGCCGCAATGACCGGCACCATGACGGACGGCCAAATGAAACCCGGTGCGGGTGCCAAAGGCCATATGGGCAAGGGTGGTAACAGCGGCATGGGCGGCCAGGGCGGCATGGGCAACATGATGCAGATGATGCAGATGATGGGCATGATGCAGATGATGCAGATGATGCAGCAGAATATGCAGGCCATGGGTGGCGCACAGGGTATGGGCGGCGCGCAAGACATGGGTGGCACGCAGGACATGATGGGCGCTGACACTGGTGCGACACAAGGTATGATGGGGATGAACAGCCCCGAACAGATGAAAGCCTTTATCGGTGCCATGACCGCCGAGCAGCGCGGCCTGATGCTGAAAATGCTGCAAGAAGACAGCGCCACGGAATAGGCGCGGAAACAAATCAGGAAAGGAGAGATGAAATGGGATATGGATATATGGACGGTGCAGGTTTCATGGGCGGTTGGGGCATGGTTTTTGGCGGCTTCATGATGCTGTTCTGGATCGCCGCATTCGTGGCACTGGTTGTCTTTCTGGTGCGCTGGATTAGCGGCGAACCAAAGAAAGGCAGTGCTGCAAACGCCAAAGCCATTCTGGAACAGCGTTACGCAAGGGGCGAGCTTGACACGCCGGAATATCAAGAGCGTCTGAAAGCCCTGCACAGCGCAACCTGATATGTGAAACTCACTGAAACGGGCGGCCAAATGGTCGCCCGTTTCGCGGTTTAGGCACCAATGCGCAGCGGCAGTTCCATCGGCGAGCGAAAGTTCGATGATTGCAGCCAGTCAAAATCCCGGCGCACAAGCGTGAAGTCGGGGATCGCGGCCAAAAACATGTTCATGGTCGTTTGCGTCACCAGTCGGGCCAGCGAATTACCAATGCAAAAATGCGGGCCCACGCCGAACCCCAGATGGCCGACCGGCGCACGGTCAAGATCAAAACGATCCGCGTGCGGAAACTTCCGGTCATCCCGATTGGCCGCGCCATAAGCCAGAACCACGCTGTCACCTGCCTTCATGGTCTGGCCATGAAGCGTGACGTCGCGGGTCAATGTCCGTTTGAAGCGCTGGGCCGAGGTGTTGAACCGCAGGGATTCCTCGATCGCCTGGGGCATCAGCGTCGGGTCGCGTGCGATCCTGCGCCTGACATCGGGAAAATCGGCCAGATTAAGGGCAAAATTGCTCATGAAACTGGACAGAGGCTCCACGCCAGCCATCACAAACATCGAAATGGTCAGGACCACTTCGCGATCATCCAGCCGGTCGCCGTCGATTTTGGCCTCGGTCAGTCGGGTAATCAGGTCATCAGACGGGGTCTTGCGCCGCTGGGCAACTTCATCCGCCAGAAACTGCTCCAGTCGTTGAAATGCCGCATTTTGTTGATCGTTTCGGCCGCATAAATCCTTGTCCGAGGAAATGGCCAGAACCACCTCGCGCCGGATTTCGGTTGGATCACGGGCCGCCAGCCCCAGCATGGTGAACAGGGTTTCCACCGTCACCACGCTTGAAAAATCGGCAACAAAATCAAACGCCTGCTTCTCGGCGATATCCGCCAGGGCACGGGCAGCCACGGTCCGCGACAGCGCCACCATATGGGAAAGGTTCTTCTTGGCAAAAGCCGCGTTGACCAAGGCTCTGAGGCGATCATGGCGGGGCGGGTCGGTTGCGCCAAGGGTGCCGCCAACACCCCCCGGAATGTCGTCAATCAGGTTACCGCCGGTTGAGGAATAAACCTCCCAATCCGTGGCGGCGCGGGCCACATCGTCATAACGGCTGAGGATCCAGAGGCCGGCCTTATCGCTCCAGTAACAGGGATGCTCGTCACGCAGGTGCCCGTAGGCCGCAAATGGATCGGCGTCGATTTCCCTGGTATAGAGATCGAAAACCTCGCGCACGTCACACCCTCCTGTGAAATGAGTATTCAGCCACCCTACACCAAATGTTCGCCTGCACCTAGCCATTGTTCAGGCTGCGGCTTGACAGCGAACCACGCGTGGTTACCGTCTTTACACAAAGGCGCGCAATATGGGGCGATTTGGCGGTAAACCTGCCTTGTGACTGGTGGATCGGCAAATACACGGGGAAACCAGAATTTAGGAGGCACACATGAAAAATTCTTATCAGGCGGTGGTGATCGGCGGCGGCGTTGTCGGGGCATCAGTGCTCTATCATCTGGCGCGATTCGGTTGGAAGGATGTGGTTCTGCTGGAGCGCGCCGAGCTGACGGCGGGCTCGTCCTGGCACGCGGCGGGCGGGTTTCATGCGCTAAACGCTGACCCGAATATTGCGGCGCTGCAAAGCTATACCATCAATCTATATAAAGAGATTGAGGAAGAAAGCGGTCACTCCTGCGGTCTGCACCTGACCGGCGGCATCAACATCGCCACCGACCCTTCCAGATGGGAGGCATTGCAGGCCGGTTGGGCCACTTTTCAGGCGATGGGCATTGAAACTGCAACCCTGATGGGGCCGGATGAAATCCGTGAAATCACTGGCGGCGTTATCAAGACCGACGATCTGTATGGCGGGCTTTATGACAGCAACGAAGGCTATCTTGATCCTTACGGCACGACCCACGCCTATGCGGGTGCTGCAAAGAAACGCGGGGCCACGGTTGTCACCCAAAACCGCGTGCTGGAGCTGAACCAGCGCGCCGATGGCACTTGGGATGTGGTCACCGAAAAAGGTGCGATCCACACCGAACATGTGGTCAACGCCGCCGGTTTGTGGGCCAAACAGGTGGGCCTGATGGCCGGTGTTGATCTGCCGGTCACGCCGCTTGAGCATCATTATCTCATCACCGACACGGTTGAGGGCCTCAAAAACCTGCCCGGCGAAATCCCGTTTGTGGTTGATCTGGATGGCTTCACCTATACCCGTCAGGAACAGGACGGGTTGCTGATGGGGGTTTACGAGATGAACCACCAGCATTGGAACATGGACGGCGCTCCTTGGGATTACGGCATGGACCTGATCCCGGAAAACCTCGACCGGATCGGGGACGAGCTGTCCAAAGGGTTTGAACGCTTCCCGGAACTGGCCGAGGTCGGCATCAAACGCTGGGTCAACGGCGCGTTTACGTTTGCGCCTGACGGCAACCCGCTGGTCGGGCCAACCGGGCCGCGTGGCTATTGGGTGGCCTGCGGGGTTATGGCCGGGTTCTGTCAGGGCGGCGGGGTTGGTAAATCGCTGGCCGAATGGATGATCCACGGCGCGCCCGAGGCCGATATTTTCGGCATGGATGTGGCGCGTTTCGGGGCGCATCAATCCAACAAGGAATATATCCGCCAAACCACCGGTCAGTTCTATTCCCGCCGCTTCGTGATGACCTATCCGAACGAGCAATTACCGGCGGGTCGCGAGTTGCGGGTGCCGGGTGCTTACGCCGACATGAAAGCGGCGGGCGCAGTATTCGGCGCGAATTATGGGCTGGAACTGCCACTGTTTTTCGCCGACACACCGGATTTCAGCGAGCCGGGAACCCTGCGCCGCCCCGCTTCTTTCGCCATTTCGGCGAAGGAATGTGATACGGTTGCGAGTGCTGCGGGCCTGCTCGATATCACCGGATTCTCGCGCTATGAAATCTCGGGCGATGGTGCAAAAGCGTGGCTGGATCATCTGCTGGCCTGCAATCTGCCCGATGTCGGGCGGGTGAAACTTGCCCCGATGCTGGCCGAAAACGGGCACCTTATGGGCGATCTGACCTGTTTCAACTGGGGTGATGGTACATATTGGTTGATGGGGTCTTATTACCTGCGGGCCTTTCATATGCGCTGGTTCAACGGCCACGCTGTGGACGGTGTGACGGTCAGGGATATCTCTGACGCGGTGGCCGGTTTTTCGGTTAACGGCCCAAACGCGCGCAAAGTGCTGGAGCGGGTCAGCGATACCGACCTGTCCGGCCTTAAGATGATGCAATGCCAAACCGCTGATCTGGGCCTGCATCGTGTCATAATCGCGCGCCTGTCCCTGTCGGGTGAGTTGGCTTACGAGATCAATTGCAGCGCTGCCGAACACGCGCCCCTGCGCAAGATGCTGCTCGAGGCGGGGGCTGATCTGGGCCTGCGCGACATCGGTTTCACCGCCATGCTGTCCATGCGGCTGGAGAAATCCATTGGCATCTGGAACGCGGAATTCACGCCGGGTTATACTCCCGCAATGACCGGCCTTGACCGCTGGATTGCATGGGATAAATGTGACTTTATCGGCAAACCAGCGGCGAAGGCGGCGGGCAAATCGGCGCGGGTTCTGACCATGCTCGAGGTGGATGCCGACAACGCCGATTGCTGCGGGTTCGAGCCGGTCTGGTCAGGCGACAAGATCGTCGGCATCACCACATCGGGCGGTTATGGCCACCGTTTGCAGCGCAGTTTTGCCATGGCCCTGATTGATCGGGCGCACGCGAAAGTCGGCACGAACCTCAGCGCCCATGTGATGGGCGAATTGCGCGATGTGAAAGTGATCGAAATGTCACCCTATGATCCTTCAGGTGCGCGGATGCGGGCGTAGATTGAATAATTTTAGCGAAAATTATTGCCGCTGAAAACCTTTCGATAAAGATTTTCCTTAACACAGGGTTTTCACGCGTTTCGGATCATAGGCGGCTGACTTGACCAAGGTTGCACGCCTGCCTATCTTGCCCGCCATCGCGGCCTTAAGCCAGCCGACCTCCAGCACCTGGACCTCATCCACATCCTTGGATACGAGGATGACTGGCGGCGCTGGTTTCAGACGCATCGGGTCAGCAGCGCGCGGGTTCCGCGTGGCTTGTCGGCCGACAGTTCCCTGTTCGCCATCGACGCGGCCTTGCGCGGTGACGGGATATTTCTGGGGCGGCGGCCGTTCATAGACGGCTATCTGAAATCGGGTGATCTGGTTGAAGTGTTCAAGCAACCATTTCACCTGCACGCCACCTATTTCCTACGCCAAAGCTCCAGCGCGCGAAACAAGCGATTGCGTGAAAACGTGGCCAGTTGGCTGTTGGCGCTAGTTGAACGAGCGGATAGTCTCAAGCACGCCATCAAGGGCCGCGCCTTTTTCATCCTTCAACGCCGCTTCGCGCAAGCGTCGCGCCCAATCTGCTGCGTCCTTACGGGTGGCAATTTCCGAGACACCGGCCAGCACCCGATCATACTTTGACAGGCCGCGACTGTGGGTGTCGGAATAGCCCTTGACCAGACGGCGCATGGCGATCACCTCGACCGCCAGATCGTAATTGTCTGGCAGATAGGCCAGCGCGGTTTTCAGCCAGCTTCGAAGATGGGCTGCCTCGACGGCGTGGCGTCTTGTATGGGGTCGCCACCAGCGCAGACCGCCCAGCAGGTAGAGTTGCAAGAAACCGAACATGGTATCACTGCGCAACCGCCGTGCTTTGCCGAATATCCGGTCAAGGCGCGCCATGCGTTTGGGGTTCGCCTCGGATCGCGCCCCCATTCTGGCGGGCATCAGGCTGGCGATTTCTGTGGCACCGGGATGCATAAATTCCGTGACCTGCATCACCGCATCGCCCGGGGCACTCATTTCCGCGCGCACCCGCGCAACACGCGATGCACGGGTTTTGAGGTCGGCAACTTTTATCAGATCGTCGTAAGCCATGGCATTTGCGATATATTTCGCGGCCTCGACCGTCAGGGCGTATTGTTTTTTGGGATTGTCTTGCGCGGCGATTGCCAGCAGGCGCTTAAGATAGGTTCGGCCATAAGAAAGGTTTTGAAAATCAACCACCTTGCGCAATCCGGCAAGGGCCATGGGCTGTGCGATTTTTGGCAGGGTTTCAACATCTGCGACCAGTTTGCGCCAAGCCGTCTGCGGTTTTTGACTGCCTTGAATTTGAAACCCAAGTTTGGTTTCGGCCTCAACCTCATCAACACCCCCTCCCTTGGCCGCATCAAAACCCCGCCCGAACGTCCGCAGGCTGGCCTCCACACTTTTGCCTGATGCGGCAATCGCGGCCTCAAAGGCTTCGCGCTCGAAGGGCAGCGCGTTCGCCCCGGCCAACGCCCCGAACAAACTGGCGGAAATGACCGAGCCCGCGTTAACCGCAATCGCCTCCATATCCACCAGAACCAGCTTTTGCGCGGCAATTTCTGCCGCTGCGCGAACTTCGCCAGCATCCGCGATCCCGTCGCCGGGGATGGATTTTTCGGATACCGCAAGGGCGCGGTGGCTTGAGGCAATCAGGGTTGTGCGATCCGGCGTCACAAAACCGCGCATGATGGCGCGACCGGCCTCCATCAGTTCGGCGGCGATCAGAATGTCGACATCCCCCGCCGCCGGGGCCAGCGAAAACACCGGCATTTGCGCCTTCATCGGGGCCATTTCGATGTAATAAATCGTCGCCCCCGTGCGCTGGGCCACCCCCGCGACCGAGGTTGCCTGCACCGCGTAACCTTCCGCGCGCGCCATGTTTTCGATCCAATTGGTCAACACGCCGCCGCCTTGCCCGCCTACGGCCATAACCGCCAGTTTGATGATCCCGCTCATGGCGCATCCTCCGAAAATGTCAGTCTTTTCTTGTGGCGGCGCGCTTGCAGCCAGTGGATCACAGACGCCCGTTTTGCCGCCAACCAGCGCTCAAAACCGCCGGGATTGTGCACGACATCGGCGCGGTAAAATGATGGGCACAGCACCGCTGCCACCGCCACTTCGCCGCAATTTCCGCACCCGACACAGGTTTGATCGATATGCGCCACTGGGTCGTCGCGCAGCGGATCATCCAGCCGTTTGAGGCTGAGGGACGGGCAGCCGGACAGCCGGATGCAGGCGTGATCGCCGGTGCAAATATCGCCGTCAATGCCAAAGCGCGGGGCCTCGATCCGGCGGCCTTCCTTCACCGCCACGACCCGCAAAGGTTTCTCGCGGCGCTGTTTGTTCAGCATACATTCAGACGAGGCGATGATGACTTTCGGGCCGTCATATTCGGTGGTCAAGGCCTCGCGGATCACCGCACGCATTTGCGTCACGTCATAGGTATGGTCGATCTGGCGGATCCATTTGATACCAACACCCTTGATCGCCTCGGAAATCGGATGGCCGGTGGATTTACTGGCGTTTTCGGCGCGTGACGACAGCACATCCTGCCCACCGGTGGCGGCAGAATAGTAGTTATCAACGATCACGGTCACCGAATCCGAATTGTTGAAAACCATGTTGCCAATCGAGGAGGACAAGCCATTATGCCAGAACCCACCATCCCCCAGTATCGAGATCGCGCGCCGCTCACCCCCGCCATCAAACGCAGCATTGGAGGCAGGGCCAAGCCCATACCCCATGGTTGATCCGCCAATTTCAAACGGCGGCAGGGCGGCAAACAAATGGCAGCCGATATCGCCGGAGATCTGGTGGCGGCCCAGTTCCTGTTCCACCAGTTTGAGGGCGGCGAATATGGGCCGCTCGGGGCAGCCGGTGCAAAAACCCGGCGGGCGGATCGGCACGGTTTTGGACAGGTCGGGGATGTCCGGCATTTTGGTGTTGGGCGCACGCACTTGCCCCGGCAACATGTCCGGCGCGCATTTTTTCAGGAAGGCGGTCAGCCCGTCCAGCATCACAGCGCCGGTATATTCCCCGGCCATGGGCAGCATGTCTTTGCCGTGCAGTTTCACACGGCTTTCGGCGCGGTTCAGCATTGTCGCCAGCGATTGCTCGATAAACTCGGGCTGGCCTTCTTCGATCACCAGCACCGCATCCTTGCCCTTGGCAAACTCCAGAAACTGGTCTTTCACCAGCGGATAGGTCACGTTCAGCACATAGATCGGCACGTCGGTCTTGCCGTAAATATCGGCCAGCCCAA